>DASZJD010000081.1 GCA_035948415.1 Acidimicrobiia bacterium
AACCCGCCGATGAGCACCACGTACATCACGCCCATCGCCACGCCGAGGCCGCGGAGGCGGTATGGGCAGACGGCCTGGAGAACCGGCGTGACCATCGCAAACGCGCACGCCGTGAGCACGGCCTGCGGGATCCCCCAGATCACGAACCAGACAACGCTGTGCGTCGAGACCTGAAGCGGTGTGAACAGCGCGGAGGGGAGGATCAGCAGGCCGACAAGCACGAGTGCCCTCGCCGGATCCCTCCGGTACAGGCGGTCGAAGTACGCGCCAATGGGGTACAGGAACGGCACCGCCGTGTACCCCGAGATGCTCAGGATGAGACCGCGGTGCAGGATGTTCGTCTCGTGGAGCGTGTCGTTCAGGTAGAGCACCTGGAGGCTGCCGAGCGCGAAAACGCCGAAGCCGAGCGCTGCGAACGCGGCGATCGAGGTTCGGACGGTGGCGATCTTCTTCAGCCTCGCAAACGCCGCCTCCATTGAGGGGTGGGCGGGGTTCTCGTCCTCGATCACCTCACCGAGGACGTCGGCTTTCTCGTATTGCCCTCGCGGTGGCTCGCGCATCCAAAACGCGGCGATGCCGAGGAGGACCCCGGGGATGGCGAAGAGCAGAAACGCCGCGCGCCAGCCATCGCGGCCGCCCACCCAGATCGCGATCGCGCCGACCAGCACCGGACTGACGTTCCCGAGCACCTGCTGCCCGAGGTTCATCGCCGCGGACATGCGCGCCCGGATGCCGATCGGGTAGTTGTCCGCGATGAGCGGCGGGTTGACGGCGATACCGCTCGCCTTCGCCACGCCCGTGAAGCACACCGTCCAGAAGAACATGAACGCGTTCACCGCGATGCCGGTGAGGAACGTGAAGAACGCGGCGACGAGGCTGGCGACCCCGACGATCGGCACACGGCGGAAGCGGTCGGCGAGCCATCCCATCGGGATCGCGCCGAGGGCGTAAAACAACCCGGATGCGGTACCGATGAATACCGCGGTGCCGCTGCTGATGTGAAACGTCGCGCGTAGGTTGGGCGTGACGGCCTGCACGGCGTTGAGGGTCAGCTGATCGAGCGAGATCATCAGACCCAGCACGACGAACATGCCCTTGCCGCCGCGAACAAGCGCTTCACGGAACGTGACCGGCTCGGAGTTGACGCCGGGGAGCAAGTCGTCCGGGAAGATCACTTGCTCTTTGGCGAGCGCGTGGGCCCCCTGGCGCGCCGCCTCCTCGTCGAGGACCTCGGCCGCAAGCGCGGCGGCATCGCTGCGCGGTTCGTCCACGGGACCCTGCCTCGGCCGACGCTGGTTTGGTCGGATCGCTTTACTGCATTACACGCGGCTCAGTAAAGGCCGGGGCCACCCTCGCCCGGCCGGTCGTCATCCGGGTACGTTCTGGAGCGGCGAGAGCGGCTTCCAGTTGCCAGCGGGTGGGATCGAGGAGTCGTAGGCCTGCAGGCGGAAGCTGTCGTCGATGTCGTACTTGCCCTTGCGCAGCGATGCGTACGGCCCGCCGCCCCGGTTCGTGATCGCACCGAAGCGGTTGACGGTGTTGATCCAGTTCGTGTTGTTGAGGTCCTTGCCGACCCGGGTGGCGATGTCGTGGAACATCGTCATGACCTGACAGGCGTCGTTGATCGACCCGTTTGTGTCGAGCGTCTTCCCGCCGGGAGCCTTGATGACCTCCTCGGCGCTGGGGGCGCGCTTGCCGGTGTACTTCTGGTAGATCGCCGCGCAGTACGCCCAGTTGGCGCTCTTGTCGTACTCGGGCGGTGTCGGGCCTGCGGCCGAGGTGATCCCCTCGTACGGGTTGGGCTTGATCCCCGCGGTGGTGTCGTCCTTCGCTGAACTCAAGACGTCCGTGGTGTCAGTCAGGAGGAGCACCTTCGGCATGGCGCTGCGGATCGCCGCCACGAACTGCTTCGACGAGACGGTGTCGCCCGACAGGAAGAGGGCGTTGACCTGCTCGCTCTTCCAGCGCTCGATGAAACTGGCGAGCTGGGTGAGGGCCGCCGAAGTGTCGGATCCGCTGACCGACAGGATCCCGGTCGTGCCGGTCGCCACGCCGAGCTTCTTCACGGCGGGCTCAATGGTGCCGCTGAGGGTGCTGGCGATGGTGGAGTCACCGAGCACCGCGACCTTCTTGCCCTTGAGGGTGTGCTGTTTCCCGAGCAGATTGAGCAGGACCGTGGCCGTGCGTTCGTTCGTCGCACCTGGGTAGACGATGAGTCCCGGCGGGTTGGCCTTCAGGATCGCCTGCGTGAGGTTGAACGTCATCAGAACCCGCTGGTGCTGCTTCGCGACGCAGGTCTGGGCGTCGCCGGAGAAATCGATGAAGGTACCGATCACCGCGAAGACCTTGTCGTCCTCGGTGAACTTCGTGCAGACGGAGAGGGGTCCCGCGGTGCCAATCGGGCAATACGAGTCGTAGACCGGCACGAGTTTGCGTCCCGCGAGGGCGCCCTTCGCGTTGATGTCATCGATGAACGACTGGTACACCTGGTCCTGGTTCTCGCGGATCGAGTCGGTGAAGCTCTTGATGCAGTTGAAGTCGACGAGGGCAATCCCGACCTTCACCTCGGTCGGTGTCACTCCAACACCCGGCGCGGTCGACCCGTTGCCTCCCGCCGTCGTTGAGGACGCCGAGCTGCTCCTCCCAGGACCTCCGTACGCCGCGAACACTGCCGCGAGAAGCGCGGCTGCGATGGATACCCGCACCATACGAACCCGATTGCGCGGTTCTCGCCGACCCATCACGACCTCCCCCTCCCGAAGTGATCGGGAGGATAACAATCCGACCGCGTCGTCGTCCGGCAGGGCCGGCGTGCCCGAAGTCCCCCCTGGTCCCCGTCACTGGCGGCGCTCACCTACCGTTGGAGGAACGACTGGTACCTTCCCACGCCGGCCAAGGAGGTCAGGATGCAGGTCGGTTTCGTCGGATTGGGCGCCATGGGCCTGCCGATGGCGCGCCACCTGGTCGAGGCGGGACACGAGGTGGCCGTCGCCTCCCGGAGCCGCGGCCCGATCGCCGAGGCGGTGTCGTTCGGCGCCGTCGACGGCGGCGACGCCCGCGCCGTCGTGGCGGCGAGTGAGCTGACGATCCTCTGCGTCCCGAGCTCGCCGGACGTGGTTAGCGTGCTGGACGTCGCCCTGCCCGCGCTGCGTTCCGGCAAGCTCGTCGTCGACACCTCGACGATCGACCCTGAGGTCGAGCGCGCCCAGCACGATCGCGTCGGCGCGACCGGCGCCCGGTACCTCGAGGCGCCGTTGTCGGGCGGCACCGTCGGCGCGCAGAAGGGGCAGCTGACCCTCATGGTCGGGGGTGACGCCGACGTCCTCGCGGTCGCCCGTCCCGTGCTCGACGCCTTCGCCGGGTTGATCGTGCACGTCGGCGGTCCGGGCATGGGCCAGGTCGTGAAGCTCTGCAACAACCTGATCTACGCCGCCCAGATGCTCGCCACCGCCGAGGCGACGGTCCTGGCCACCAAGGCCGGGGTCGACCTCTCGGAGCTCTACGAGGTGCTGACGCACGCGACCGGCGACTGCGTCGCCGTCCGCACCCGGCTCCCCGCCGAGGGCGTGGTGCCCGACAGCCCGGCGTCGAACGGCTGGGCGCCCGGGTTCATGACCGACCTGATGGCGAAGGATCTCGACCTGGCGGTCGGGTACGCGGCAACGCAGCGCTCGCCGCTGTTCACGGCCGGCCTCGTGCGGCAGATCCTCGGGGCCGCCAGCGTGTCCGGCTACGGCCGCGAGGACTTCTCGTCCCTGGCCAAGGTCCTGCGCGTCCTCGCCGGCGTGTGAGCGTCCTCACCCTCGATCTCGGGACGAGCACGACGAAAGCCGCGCTCTGGTCGGGTGACGAGCTCGTGGGCCTGGTCCGAGTGCCGATCCCGACCCGGCACCCGGCGCCGCGGCGCGCGGAGCAGGACCCCCGGGACTGGTGGCGCGCGGTCGTCGAGGCCTGCGCGGCGCTGCAAGCGGCGACGCCGGACGGATACGCCCGGGTGCGCGCCGTCGGGTGCTCGGCGGCTCGCGAGACCTTCGCCGGCTTCGACCGCCAGCTCGAGCCCGTGAGCCCGGGCATCCTCTGGTCCGACACCCGAGCCGGCGACGAGCTCAAGACGCTCGGCGATCCCGCCCGGTTCCGGGAGCGGACCGGTGTCATCCTCAGCGCGGGCTGCGCCGCGGCCAAGGTGGCGTGGGTTCGCCGCCACGAGCCGCGCTGGTTCGAGGAGGCGGCCTGGCTGCTCGCGCCGCGCGACTTCGTGGTGGCGCGTCTCACCGGTCAGCCGCACAGCGAACCCACCTTGGCCTCGAGGACGGGCTTCTACACCCTCGACGGCTCGTTCCTCGGTGACGCCGCGCTCGGGCGTCGGCTGCCGCCGCTCATCCCATCGGTGCAGTCGACGCCGATCGCGAGACCGGATCAGCTGGGCCTGCCCGCGGGCAGCGTCGCCATCCTCGGCGCCGGCGACCGCGCGTGCGAGGCCGTCGGCGTGGGTGCCTCCGTGCGCGCTCCCATGGTGTCGTGGGGGACGACGGTCAACGTCTCGGTCCCGACGCCGGGACCGGTCGCGACCCTCCCGCACCGGGCCCAGGTCTCACGCGGGGTCGGGGACGGCTTCCTGCTCGAAGCGGGTCTTTCGGCCGCCGGCGCGGCCCTCGAGTGGCTGGGATCCCTGACCGGCTCGACCGGTGCGTCGCTCGTGCACGCAGCCGCCGCGGTGGCGCCGGGCGCGGATGGTTTGCTGGCGTTCCCCTGGCTCCAGGGCGCGCGTGCGCCGTGGTGGCAGCCCGCCGTGTACGGCGCCTTCATCGGGTTGACGAGCGCCCACGGGCCGGCGGAGCTGGCGCGGGCGCTGATCGAGGGGGTGGCCTTCGACACCGCCCGGTCGGTCGAGCAGCTCGCGCCCGACGCGCACGCCCTGCAGCTCGCGGGTGCGGGGGCGACGGAGGCTCTGTGGCGCTCGATCCTGGCCGCGGTCGCGCGCCGCTCGGTCGTGAGCCGGCGGCACTCGGACGCGGCGTCCGTCGGCGCCCGGCTGATCGTCGGGCAGGCCCGCGCCGAGCCGATGGATCTCGACCGCCTGAATCCCGTGATCGCGGTCGAGGCGCCGAGCGCGGAGCTCGTTCAGGCGTATCAGCCCGTTCGCCGGTCCGCCGACGCGGTCGCGTCCCGGCTGCTGGCGAACGACGCGTGAGCCGGGGCCGGCGGCCGTGGGGCTCCGGGGGAGGGACTCGAACCCTCAACACACGGGTTAACGGCCCGTCGTTCTGCCGATTGAACTACCCCGGAAACTGCATTGACGTTAGCAGAGTGCCGATTCGCTCCACGCGGTCGCAGTGACGCGCTGCGCTTCGGTGGACGCCAGCGCGCCCGCGCGCATTCGTCCGGTCGGCGCTCACCGCACGCGACGGCAGCCGCGCGGGCTGATGTCCGTGCGTCGGAGCGTACGTCGGGTCGCTCGTTCGCGTCCCGAGTCGGGCACGGCCCGGCCGCCGCGTCCCCGCCTCATCGCGGTGCCAACAGCACACTCGCCACTGCCCCCAGCTGCGTGTCGGAGATCGGCTTCGTGCGGGTCACCGCGACCAGCGCGAACACCTGACCCTGGCGGCACCAGAAGACCACGAAGTGGATCGTCGAGCCGGCGACCTTGCCGATATCGGAGTGCTCGAGCGCTTGGGTGTGGTCGAAGTCAACGACGGTCCACCGCGACGAGGGCCCGCTGGGGTGCGTGTAGGTGTTCGTGAACACCGCAACGTCAGCCGCGAACGCTCCGGCGTTGGCATCGAGACGCAACAGGTCGTACCGGCCCAGGGAGACCTGCCCGTTGCCCTGGAGCGGGAGGCGGTTGTCGACGGCGACGCAACCCTGGTACCCGCTGAACATGTCGCCCGCCGCCGCGGCCACGTTCGGGATGGTCCGGAAGGCGCTGCCCTTCGGCCCGTCCCACGACAGGTGCGCACCGGTTCGGAGCACCGAGCAGCGAGGCGGCCGCGGCGGCGTCGAGGCACGGGCGGGGCTGGTCGCCGCCCAGCCGGTCGCCGACGCGGCGATGAGGAGGGCGAGGCCGGGTCGGCCGAGAATCGTGGGGATCGCCGCGCCCGGGCGAACCCGTCGACGCGTCCGCGGGCCGCGACCCCGGGGGGAAGTCCTCATGGCGGGTGAGCCTGGCACCTCCAACTGGACCTTCGGGTGAACATCGAGCGGCAACTGGCCCGACTTCTGGATCGTGGTCGCCGGGCAGGCCCGGAGGCGAGCGTCGATGCGCCAGCGCCGCGTCCTGGCCGCAGAGGCCTCAGCTCGCCCGACACGACGTGGTCGACCCGCCTCGGAGCGGAACATCCGTTCGACCGAGGGGGATGCTAGGCAAGTGGTCGTGCGCTTTCGCGTCGGGCTCGTGCTCGGCTTCGCGGTCGGCTACTACCTGGGCGCTCGGGCCGGCCGGGAGCGGTACGAGCAGCTGCGGGGATGGCTCGGCCACATGCCGCTCGCCAAGGTGCACGCCGCCGTCGAGCTCGGCCGCGAGCGGCTGCGGAACGGCGACCCCAGCGACGCCGTGGTGCCCCCCTCCCCCAACTAGGTCGTCGCCGGACCCAGCGTCGGGGTCGCGTGCGGACGCGCCGGTCACCCCACCGCCGACCAGGCCGCCACACCGGCGAGCACGAGGAGCACCACACCCGTGATCCTGCGCACCGTCGTCACCGGGAAGAACCGGAGCAGCGTCTGGCCGCTGGCGACCGCGAGCGCCGCCACACACCAGAGAGCCGCCAGGGCACCGACGCCCACGCTCAGGGGCGAGTGGTAGTGAGCAGCCAGGTTGGCGGTCAGGATCTGGGTGAGGTCCCCCCACTCAGCCAGGAAGATGACGAGGAACGCCGTCACCACGATCTGCCGGTGTGACGCGGCCTCACGCGCGACGAGGCTCGTCTCGTCTCGAGCCCCCTCGAGGAACGCGTACACCGCTCCGCCCACGAAGAGCGCGGTCACGATCCAGTCGAGCACCCGATGTGACACCACGGCGAAGAGGCCCGCGCCGATCGTCGTCGCGATCGCGACGTGCACGAGGAACGCCGCCGCGGCACCGACCCAGACCAGGCGCGGACGGCCTCGTGACGCCAGCACCAGCGACGCGAACATCGTCTTGTCCGGGAGCTCGCCGATAAAGATGATCGGGAAGACCGCGACGGCGATCCCAAGATCCATCGACCCTCCTGGGGACGACCCCACGACCGCCGTCGGCCGTGTGCGGGCGCGATCGGTCGGTCAGTCTGGCTGATGCAGGGTGGCCGATCGCGGCCGGGTCGCCGGACCGACGTCGGCGGACGAACGGCCCTGGGCTAGCCGATCTCGACGGGCGTGCCCGGCTTGAGGACGGCGGCCAGCTGGGTGTCGACGTCGTTCGCCACATGCACGCACCCGTGGGACGTCGTGGCCCCGATCGACGTCTCCGAGGCTCGGCGACCGATGCTGGGCTGGCCACTGCGCCGCCGATGTCCCGGTCAGGGTGCCGCCACGAGGTGAGGTCGTGAACTGGGAACGCAAAAGCCCCCGAGCGCCGGCGAACCGTGCCCGGGGGCTGCCCAGTACCGCCCCAGGGGAGGCACTGGCTCAAGGATTCAACGGGTCCGGAGGGCCGGAATTTCAGACCCTGGGGGCCGGTCGCGGCGCACGGGTCGCACCGCCCGTGCCTCGCGCCTTACGCGACGACTGCCGCGAAGGACGCGAACAGATCTCCGAACAGAGGCTCTCCGAGGCGGCAGGTCATCGCGATCGGACGCTCGCCCTTCTGTAGCAGAGGGCGTCGGCCTTGGCATCGCTTATGTACTGAGGCTCCTCAACAGCGCCTCTAACCGTTACCCGAGCCGGCCCAGTGGCCACCCTTTGACGCCCAGAAGTCATTGATCCGGTTCTGCACCTTGTAGACGTAGATGATCCCACCGGCGATCGGGATGAGGTTCCAGAACGCAGTCAGCCAGCTGCAGGGCTTCTCCTTGCCCTCGCGTTCATAGAGGTTCCCGACCTCTGCGGGCAGTAAGAAGGCCGCGATGATGCCGCAGAAGATGGCGAACAGCAGCCCGAGGAGGCCGCCGACCCCTTCGCCGCTGTACTGCTTCATGTCCTCGAAATTCCGGTAGTACCACCACAAGCCGTAGATCCCGAGGGTAACGATGGTCAGCAGGACCACCGTCAACGGCCTGCGCATCTCGCCGATGGCCCCGGTGCCGCCAGTTTGGGCTGTAGGAGGAGGTGTGCTCATGATTGCCTTTCGTGAGCGCAGCGCGCTGCGCGAACCGTTGCCCGGACGCTAGCGCCGCGGCGGCTCCCGTGCACTGATAGACGCGGTTTCCCTCGCCTCGTGTGGGACCCTGTTCTCCGACTCACGGTCTGGTTACCCGCGGTACTTCTGGTTGTTGCTCGTTGGGCTCCTGCGACTTGACATCCATCAAGATGTCTCCTCTTGTCGGCGGCGTCGGCATAGCGTGGTCGCCGGGCCGGCTCGTCGTATGACGGGAGGTAACGGTACGCCAGAGCCCCCGCCCAAGGGCGGATCTTCGGCCGTGCGCGGCCCGGCGCGTCTCGCCCGCACGGCCAGAAACTCGGTGGATGGGCTCGGCTCGAGAGCGCCGTGCTCGCCGTGCGGGCCGCGCATCAGCAGCTGGTCTGCCAGACGAGCGCCTTCATCAAGCCTCCCCACTCGTAGAGGATGTCGCGTGCCCAACCGAAGAACGACGGATGGACGGTCACCACCAGGACCTGTCCGCGATAGCAACGCTTCAGCCGTAGTCGGGCTCGGGTGTCTTGGGGCGTGGACGTGACGGCGATGATGCGCCGCCAGTGACGCTTGGCCGCAAGTCGGGCTACATACCGGGCCTCACCTTGCGTGCTGATGGGGTTCGGCTGGAAGCAGATCAGTTCGACGCCGCTGATCCGCGGAGCGCATCCAGAGGGGACGTACTCACGGTCACGTTGGGACACCAGGAGAACAGGCGCATACCGCTGCTTCGCAAGCGCCAGACCCCTGTCAAGGCGAGGCCCGTCGCCACCCAAGACCAGGATGGCGTCGGCCCGTGATGGCTGGTCGCTGGCGGGCCAGACGAACAGACGAGAACTGGCCACGATCAACGCGACGACGAGAACCGCCGAGATCGTTGCGAGAATACGTAGCCGTCGCGAGCGAATGCGTAGCGAACGCACGCGGCGATCGTACCGGCATGTCTTCTGGCGTCGACATCAGCGATCCCGCGCGGCGCAGCCGGACGGAACACGCGCGTCGATCGCGAACTCGTGGCTCACCCGCATTCAGGCGTCGCGCGTCGCCACTTGTTGCCGACCCGTCGCCATCGGCTCTCGGTCGACACGCTGCTCAACCACAGCGCGTCCGAGCGGCGGGGGCGGCTCTGGGAAGGCTTCTTGGGTGCAACTCGTGGATGACACTTGAGGGTTTGCGGGCATGAACGGCTTTCCAAGCGGCCTTCCACGATCCCCGGCGTCGAGCGGCCCCCGCGGGTGCTCGGAGCGGTCGTCCGGACGGCGACTGTGACCCGGCGCCGTCAGAGCGCGCGGCCAAGAGCGGCAGCCGCGCGTTTGCCGCCTTTAGCCGGGCCTCATCGATGCCGAAGACATCGCCGATGCGGACAAGTGTCGGCGCGCCGCGGTCGGCGGTTCGGCTCTTCCTGACCTCCGCGGCGATCAGCGCCGTGCCCGTGGTCTTGCTCGGCCTGGTGCTCGCAGGGAACTATCGGGCCCAGGCCACAGATCGAGGCCTCGCGCAAGGGCGTTCCGAAGCCGTGCTCGTGGCCCGCACCACAGTTCAGCCGGTCCTGGCCGGAAGCCCCCTCGATCGCGGACTCTCGCCGGAGGAGCGGGCCGGACTGGCGCGCGTCGTCGACCGTGCCGTGAGGGGAGGCGACATTCTCCGGCTGCGCGTGCGGGGTCTTGAGGGCCGGGTCGTCTACTCAGATGACGGATCCGGGTTCGATCAAACGCCCGAGGCGGAAGCCCTGAGAGCGGCGCATAGCGCAGTAATCACGCGCTTGACCCGCCTGAATGGAGACAGCAACGAC
Source organism: Acidimicrobiia bacterium (assembly GCA_035948415.1). Taxonomy (NCBI): domain Bacteria; kingdom Bacillati; phylum Actinomycetota; class Acidimicrobiia; species Acidimicrobiia bacterium. The sequence continues at coordinate 10,059 of DASZJD010000081.1, forward strand.
ACCGGGCCGAAGGGTGTGACAGCCGTTGAGACGTACCAGCCCCTCGTCGCAGGCACGCCGGCACGTCCGGTCGGAGTCCTGGAAATGTACCTGCCGTACGCGCCGATCAGCCAGGACGTCACTGCTGGCCTCCACGCGCTCTATCGCGACCTCGCCGTTGGTCTGCTACTCCTCTACATCGCCTTGTTCGCCATCTCGGTCCGCATGAGCCGCGGCCTTCGTCGCCAGGTGGCGCTGAATGCCTTCATGGCGGAGCACGATGCGCTCACCAACTTGCCGAACCGCGCCCTCTTCCACCGCCGAACTGAGATCGCGGTGACACGGGCGAGGCGTCGCAAGCGCTCGGTCGCGATCGCCCTCGTCGACCTCGATCGGTTCAAGGAGGTCAACGACACGCTCGGCCACCACAACGGCGACCACTTCCTTGTTGGTCTCGCCGAGAGGCTCGCCGCCCACGCGCGACCGCAAGATACGGTCGCGCGCCTCGGCGGTGACGAATTCGGAATCATCTTGAGCGACGCCAGCGAGGCCGAGGAAGTCCTTCGCGGGCTCCGAGACATCATCGAGACCGAAGTCGAGGTCAATGGTCTCCCGCTATCGGTCGAGGCCAGCATCGGCTTTGTCATCGCGCCCGATGACGGTACCGACGTTCACACGCTGCTTCAACGCGCTGATGTGGCTATGTACGTGGCCAAGGCTGAACACAGCGGCATCGCTCGCTACGACAAGGCCAAGGATCACTACGACGCCGGCAAGCTCGAACTGATCGCCGAGCTCCGTCATGCCATCGATGACGGCCAGCTGCTCCTGCACTACCAGCCGAAGACGGCACTCGCCCGGGGAACGATCGACGCAGTCGAGGCCCTGGTTCGGTGGCAGCACCCCGTCCACGGGCTGCTCTACCCGGACGAGTTCTTGCCGCTCGCCGAACAGACAGATCTCATCCACCGGCTGTCGGAGTGGGTCCTTACAACCGCTCTGACCGACCTCAAGGGGTTCGGGCCCACAGCCTCCGATCTCGCGGTGGCAGTCAATGTTTCCGCTCGAGATCTCGGGCGTGCCGACTTTGCGACGAAGGTCGCCACCGTCCTTGCGCGTACTGGGGTTCCGCCGCAGCGGCTCATCGTCGAGATCACTGAGACCGCGCTCCTCGTCGATCCGGCCCGAGCTGTCACTCTGTTGCAGGAACTCGACCGCTGCGGGGTGCGGGTAAGCCTCGACGACTTCGGGCGAGGCCAGACCTCCCTGAGCTACCTCTCGGCACTCCCGCTCCACGAGCTCAAGATCGACCAGAGCTTCGTTGGCGACATGATCGAAAACTCGGCCCACGCGGCGATCGTCCGCTCCGTGGTCGAGCTGGGCCACAACCTGGCGCTCCGCGTCGTCGGCGAAGGAGTCGAGACTCCCGAGGTTTTGACGATGCTTCGAGAGGCGGGCTGCGACGAGGCGCAAGGCTTCCTCCTCGGCCGCCCGATGCCAGCCGATCAGCTGCGGCGCTGGATGGCGACGGCTGCCCCCGGGCCGGTCACGGAGAGTGATCTCGAGGCAGTCCTCGCGGACGCTTCCGCACGTTCTCCCAACATCTGAGCACCCGCGATGCACACAGCTCTTCGCACCTCACGTCGGACGGGACGAGAGTCCGTCCGACCAAGTCGGGTGGGGCCGGCAGGGATCGAACCTGCGACCAAGGGGATTATGAGTCCCCGAGAGCCCCCGCGCTGACCTGCAACGATTCGCGTGGCCCCGTGTTCGTGCACGGTTCCGTATCCGGCTGAGTGGATGTTGCCGCGACTGGGTCCGTTCCCTGCCCGCCTGTTCAGGCGACGTGGTCAGTCCAGGCGTTGCCGTCCCAGTACCGCTGATCGGCCCGGCCCATCGGGTCGAAGTACCAGCCTGCCGGCTGCGTTGGCGTCACGCTGGCGCCTCGTCCCAATGTGACCGGGCGACCTCGTTACAACGCTCAGCGCGGCGGGCCATTGCGCGTGTGCGTCTGAGGCGTTCGCGACCCACCCCCCCATGCCCCGGCCGGGCTGTGTCGTCCGTGCGCGCGGCTCCGGCCGAGAGCTGGGCGGGCTACCCGGCCCGGGGCACGCGTGGTGCGGCTACCTGGCGAGGAAGGCTTCAAAGAGCGGGTTGAGTTCCTCGGCGTGGGTCCAGCCGATGTTGTGGGGGCCGCCTTCGATCTCGTGGTACTCGGCGTGGGGGACGAGCGCCGGGAGGCGTCGACCGGAGCTGGGGGGTGGAAGGATCCGATCCTCACTGCCTTGCACGATCAGGAGCGGAACGCTCCCGAGGCCGGCCATGTCACCGCGGAAGTCGGTGCCCCAGGTGTCCACACACTTGAGTGTTCCGATCGCTGACGCTCCCGCGGCGACGTTCCAGCTGTTTTGCCACGCTTGGTCGCTGATCCGACCTGTTCCGCGGTAGACGCCGACGTTGTAGAAGTCGTCCAGGAAGGCCTTCTGGTAGGCGAATCGGTCCTGGCGGATCGCTGCCTTGATGTCTTCGAACACCTTCGCGGGGGACACCCTCAGGGTTGTCATCGGCCTGCACGAGGTAGGGACCCAACGGCCCGAACAACGCCGCCTTGGCGACGCGCTCAGCGCCGCGAGTCCCGAGGTATCGGGTGACCTCTCCGGTGCCCATCGAGAAGCCGACCAAGACTGTGTCCCGAAGATCCAAGCTGTCCAGGAAGACATCAAGGTCATTTGCTAACGTGTCGTAGTCGTAGCCAACTGTAGGTTGGCTGGACTTCCCGAAGCCTCGACGATCGTAGAAGACGACCCGGTGGCCGGAGTCAAGCAGCATCGGGATCTGCTTTTCCCAGGAGGCTCCATTGAGGGGGAAGCCGTGGATCAGAACGACGGGCTGACCGGCGCCGTGGTCCTCGTAGTAGATGTCGATGGTGGTCGAGTTCTCGTGACCAACGGTGATGTAGGGCATTCCGGACCTCCGATCCAATCTGTCTGATCCCTAGCGGCGGCACCTCCTCCCTAAAGGGTCTCCCTCCGAGCATCCGTCCTTTCCCGCGACGCCGCAAGAGCGACGTGGCCCGATCCGTCGCAGCATCGCCGGTCAGGTGACGATCGGAGTGTGCGGCCAGCCGCTCACCCAACGCGTCGGCGGGGAGTGAGGAGCTACCGCCGAAGCGTGGGCCTCCTCTTCGGCTTAACGACCGTCGAAAAACCGATCGTGAGCTTCGGGGTCAGCTGGGAGGTCCCAGAGATTCGTGATCTTCCCATCGGAGTCGATCGTCAAGACGTGGGCCTCTTCAACGTCGAGCGTTGCGCCGTCGGTTCGGGTCGCCGTCTCACGCAGCGCGACCACCGCGTGATTATCGTCAGCGAAGACACCATGTATATCGAGCGCCTGGGTGCCGCCGGTCATCGTGAAGGCGGCAATCAGCGCCTTTTCGATCGCCTCGCGACCCTTGTGGTCGCCGCTGATAGGACCGGCGCCGTTGAAATGGAACACCGCGTCGTCAGCGAGATCTGCAAGCGCCCCGTCCAGGTCGCCTTTGGCGAAGGCCGCGTACGCGTCGCGCACGCGTGCCTCATTCGGATGCTGAGCCATCGTGCCCCCCTTCCCGTGGCTTCAATTCCTCCGCCCGACTGATCGTAGGACAGAGCGCTCGGCCCCGCTCAAGGGCCCAGCCCGCCCCTCGGCGCCTCGGCGCCTCGATCGTGAGCGACTTCGATCAGGCGTCTAGGAACTTCAGTTGGTCACTATCGAATTGTCGTTAAACGGCCCTTTCCGTCGCGGTTACAACAGCGTCGGCGCGCCGCCGCAAAGGCGGGGTTTGTGCGGCGGCGCGTCGGCGAGGCGGTCAAAGGCCAGACGGATGGACTCCGGCCTCCGGGGTCCAACTTCCCTGCCCTCGTTTAGATGCCTCGCGGCTCTTGGGGCTTTCCCCTTTCCAGGTCGCTCGAAACGAACGCTGCAGACCTCCCGGTGCGGCGGGCCCACGCCTTTGTGGCGCCGAGCCGAACTACCGGGGACGACGACCCATCTTGAGGCGACACGACGCAAAAAACCTGACCGTCGCCCTCTGGGGAATCGCCGCGGACACAGTCCGACCTCCACGAGCATGGATCACGCCCAAGAGGAGGTTTTCGTCGTGCTGCCGGTCGACGGCCGACACTCGCTCATCCGTAGCGTCACGCTTCGAGGTCCATCCACACTATGTCTCGTGTTGGAATGCCGTTCTCCTCAAGTCCGAGCGGATACCCACGCTCAACGGTGAAGAAGTCGCGCTCAACATGCGTCAAGCGGAAGCCAAGCCGTTGATAGAACGCCAGCTGCCGGACACCGGAGCTTGCAGTACCCACCACAATCCGCTTTCCGGAGCCTCGCAGGCGATCGCACACCTCGGTAACCAGCCACGTGCCGACGCCACGACCCTGGTCGTCCTCATCGACCGCGACGGCGCGTAGTTCTGCGGTCTGGTCATCGATGTCGATCACCAGAACGGCTCCGACCGGTCGGTCCGTTGGCTCGTCAACGACGCCATAGAGCACTCCGTCGTACACGTACCGGCGGAGTGGTTCGGGCTCATCGGCGAGTTGCAACAGCGGGATCCACATCTCGCGTCCGCCGCCGGACTCGATCGTCACGATGGTCGCCATCACCGGCGCAGCCTACGACGATCGCCCCGCCGCACCAGCGGTGATACCCGTACCGCCATGTTTGGCGCGTGTTATGGGGCGCGCGTGTTCGTTAGCGACTCACCGGCGTTCACCTCGGCGACCTACGCGCACGTGGACCACGAGGAGGTCGGCTAGGCCCTGCGGGCCTCGAGGCGGCGTTCGAACAGGGGTCCTGACCGAAGATCGTCGTTGCAGTTTCCGCCTGGCGGTCGGGTGCATCGCTTGATGCTCCGCCCGAGAGGGCCTTGCAAGGAGCCGAAAGAGCCCGGCCGCGGGTGTGCAAGCGTGTGCATTCCGGCCGGACGCGCATCCGGCGGGACTCGGAACCGTCGCGGCAGTAGTGGGGCCGGGAGGGATCGAACCTCCGACCAAAGGATTATGAGTCCCCTAGAGCAAACGCGCTGACCTGCGGCGATTCGCGTTCGCCCTTGCAGTAGGCCGTTTCCGTGTCACTCACCATCCCGGCGCGTCCCGCTTGGTACCGCTGTCATGTTGCCCGGATGTTGCCCGGCCGCTGTCCCATCACGGGCAAGGGATTTCGCTGGCTACCTCGTCGATGTCATGGGTGGCTGCTGCCTTGAGCGCGTCCAGGTTGCTCTGTCGGGCAGCGGAAACCGCGTGGGGGAACTGCAGGGCCTCGAAGGCGTGACGCGTCGCAGTGAGACGCCGGCAAGCGTTCTGGGTCCGGTGGTGGAGGTAGTGGGTCCTGGCCTTCTGGAGCATGTCGTCCTTGATCTTCATCAGTGGGTGCTGTAGCTCGGGGAAGCTGCCTTTGATGTCGAACGCGGTAACCCCCCCGGCGAAGTCGACGAGGTCGAGAAGGTTTTCGATTTTGGCTTGTACCAGGTCGGTCCCGAGAAAGTCGTTTTCCTGCTGGGTTGGCGACGCCGGCACCCGCATGTCGATCACGGAGCCGACGATCAGGCCGTTGTCGTCGACGCCGGATAGGTCGGCGATGAATGCCGAGTTCGACGGCTGCTGGACGAGGTTCTGGGCGAGGAAGGGAGTGCGGTGCGACCAGACGATTCCGACGCTGGGCAACCCACCGGTCGGCAGCTTGAAGCCGTCGCCGACGACGAGCCCGCTGTCCGAGATCCCCTTGGCGGTCCCGAAGGGATAGCCGGGCAGCAGCTTGAGGTCCGTGACCCGATCGGGATGGGCCAGGTTCAGCAGGATCGGGTGTGGCCCGCCACCCTCGGTGCGAATGCCGACCACCTCCCCGCTGAGGTTCAGCTGGATGAGTGTCCCCGGGAACGGGAGGGTGTGCGCCACTCCCTCAGGGGTCCAGAAGGCCGCATGGCCGTCGGCCGTCTTCCCAACCACCGCCCCGTCGGCCCTGATGCCGCGCGCGGCGCCCGGCCCCAGGTCCCGGGTCGCGCCGGTTGCGGGGTTCCATACCCCGGCGTGCTGCTGACCGTCGCCGCCGGTCGCGGTCACGGCCACCAGCGGACCGAACGCGATCGCGTTCGCGTCACCCTGTACCGGCAGAACCTTGGGCTGACCGCCCGGAGGAAGAAACAGCGGGTTCGGGCCGCCCGCACCGATCAGCGTCCCGGCCATCTCGTCGTTGGCGTTGATTGCCACCAGCGCGCTCTGGTTGCCGGCGAGCGGCGACCCGCCCGGGAACAACGGGCGACCGAAGATCACCGCGTGGCTTGTGCCGTCGGCGTCCAGGCGTTGGCCGACCGCAGTCCCATCGGACGAAATCTTGTTCAGGACGCTCCGCGACCCCGCCGGCTCCGGGAACACCTGGATCTGGTAGCCGCCCGGCGCCAACGGTCGCGGCGCCGCCGCCGACGGCGATGCGACCACCGCCCCCGCCACGACCGCGACTGCGAACCATGCGAGCCGGCTCGCAGCCCTGACCCCCTGTGGGCCCCGCACGACCGCAATCTAGGCCCAAGCGAGCCACGCGCGGCCACCATGTACCGCTCGAGCATGGTCAAGAACACCCGAACTGGGCCGGTTCTGTCACACGCTCGCCGTACCGTCCGAGGCATGGCCGTCGAGTGGCGTTGCCCAACCCACGGGGCGATCCCCACCGGTGAGGTAATCAGCGACCCCGAGCGGGCCGACGCCGCCCGACCTGCCTTTGGGGTAACTGCGTTCCCGGCCTGCGGCGTCCCGATCCGTCGCAGCATCGCCGGTGAGGTCACGGTCGGAGTGTGCGGTCAGCCGCTCACCCAGACTCAGGCCGAATTTCTTTGTTCGTGGCCACCCCAAGTTGAGAAACCCGGAATGTCCGGCAGTTCTGCGGCCGTGGAGCAGCCCTCGCGTCCCGTCCCGATCCGGGAGCGGACCCGGGTAAGTGGGAACGGGCCGAATTTGGCATGCCCGCGGGTCAGGGCAGGTTCAGCGGGTCACCTTCTAACGCCTGCGGGCTGTTCTCCCTACGGCTGCCCAACGCGAGCTAATAAGCGTTCTGGGAGTATCCAGCATTCGCCCACTGACCCAATGACTGGTGTAACGAGCGGGCGACGGGCTTCCCCCTACAGCGCCGGCGCGCGGACGAGGGCCATGCGGGCCAGACCCGCCAGTTGCTCGCTCGTGATCCTGTTCAGGTCGGCGACGCCGGGGAGGTTGGAAGGGCTCGTCACCTCGAAGGTGACGAAGAGCCTGAGTCGGCCCCTCCATGCCGTGACGTCACTTCCTCCCGCCGACGTGGCAGTGGGTGGAGCAAATTCGTACACGGCGTGGTCACCCAGCCCCGGGAGATCCTTGACGGTCCCCGCGCTGCCGAACACGCTGGATGTTCGGGCCGACTGGAAGTCGCTTTCGGGATCAGTCGAGGTGAGGTGGTCGGCCTCGACGGCCAGCCGGTCGTTGTTCGCCAGCGGGTAATAGCAGGCGCCCTTGTCCTTGGAGACCGCGGTCCGTCCGACGGGCTCACCCAGCGCTGCGGCCACCTCCGAGGTCGTCAGCAGTACGCAGGTGTTGGTCACAGCTGGGCCGTTCACGCTCGACGCCGAACCGCCCGAGGACGTGGTTCCGCTGCCGCCACTAGAGAAAGCACCGGCGAGCGCCAGGACCGCGATCGCCACGATCACCACGATGGCGACGATGCCTCCAATCAACAGTGGGCGGCGCGGCCCGCCCGCGGGCCGTGGTGGCCGAGTGGGGGGTGTGGTGGGCGGGCCCGTCGGCGGGCCGGACGGTGGCCCCGAGGCTGCGCCCGGCGGACCGGACGGTGGACCTGGAGGAGTCTGGGACGGTGCCGGCGGCGACGCGGGCCGTGGAGGGGGCGGCCCCGTCGGCGGTGGTCCTCCCGGGTCGCTCATCCGGGCTTCCCGCCGGGCCCGCTGACGGTGAGGTGGAAGGCGCAGGCGGTTTCGCCGCCGTCGGCACAGGTCGCGGGTGTCTCCTGGTCGACGCCCGTAATCGCGGGTAGGTCCAAATGTTGCGTCACGACGTGTTCGGGACACATGGCTGGTGCGGTTCGATGGGGTCACAGATGATCACGTGCTGCGTCGTGGGCGTCGTGCCCGGCTGCGCTGGGCCTCCTTGCTGCGTTGGGCCTCCTTGCTGCGGCACGGACGGGGGCACCGTGTACTGCGGGGGCGCCTGGTACAGCGGATACGTCGTCGATGTCGTCGGCAACGTGAGCGTGGTGGAAGCGCTCGGGTCGACCGTCTTGACACCGCCACTCGATCCGCTGTTGCTCCATGCCCACCCACCGAGCGCGAGCAGGGCCGCGATGAGGACGCCGGCCGCGACACCCCACCCGCCGCCGGGGGCCCCCCGGATTCCTCCCGCGACGAGGGTGCGCAGCGTCGACCCGGCAGCGGCCCGTGCCGCACCCACGGCCAAGGGAATCGTGACCAGGGCCTGCGGGTTTTCCTCGAGGGTTGTGACCAACCCTTCGGCCTCGGTCTCGACGGCCGGCGCTGCCGCCGGCAGCTGACTCGTCCACGTCGTGTCGTAGACGTGTGCGCGAAAGAAGTCCGTTATGGCTTGGCTGCCCTGGCCGACCAGGGCTCGAGCCTGGGCTAGTTGGTCTTTGACGACGGCGATCTCCCGGCGGCCCAGGTCGATGAGTGACTGTTCGGTCCACCCCCCGGAGTCCTCGATGGCATACCGAGTATTCGGGTCGATTCCTTGACTGAGTTGGTCCTGCAAGCTGCGCTCAGCGGATTGCTGGAGGGTCTGGAGTTGCTGGATGTACTGATCCAGGATTTGGGCCGGGTCTTGTGCCATCGCTCAGTCCTCGACCGACGATTCGCCCGGAGCGCGGGCCGGAAGCTCCAGCGTTTGCAGACTCAGCCCGTCGTAGCGGTGCACCCGCTGACCTTGCAGGTCAACGATCCACGCGGTGTCATCGCGCACAACGAGGCCGACCTCGAACGCCTTGCGCTGGAAGGTGTCGGGGGCAAGGCGCCCGGCGGCGAGGTCGTCGAGGAGCCGCCCGTACTCGCCGAGCGTGCCCTCCAGGACCGCGAGCATGTCGTCGCCCGTCCCGGCGCGTGGTTCCAGCCCCACGATCCGCCGGCCATCCGTCCAAGCGGACCACTGGTTGGAACACAAGACGCGGGCCCACCCATCAGCGCGCTGCTCCAGGACACGCACCTCGAGGCCAGCGTCCAAGGTCGCGTCCGCCGATCGGGTCGGGTCGGGCTCATTCCAGGCCGACAGTCCTCCCGCAGGAACCCGATGCGTCGGAACGAACGGCTCGGCCATCACCATCCCCAACGTGCCGAGGGCGGTCGCCGATCGGCGCGGGTGGCGCGCTCTACTCCACAGCGCCCGCGCATGTGGGCGCGACGACGCTGGCCGGTATCACGCGAGCCACGGGCGGGCGAGAGAACTTGCCGACACCGAGGACCCCCACCCATAACATCCCCCGACGCCGCCCGTCGGGCCCTTCACCCCAAACGATGCCTCGGTCTCACCCACCTGTCAATGCCGAAGCAGCGGTCACCGGAACAGCGCGGCACGTCGCAGCACCGCCGGGTCATGGTCAGCGAGCGCCGACAGGAGAACGATCGCACCGCGGCGTTCCTCGAGCCACAGCGCGTGTTCGTTACGGTCGATCGGCTCGGGGCCGAGCTCATCGGCCTCTTGGATCGCTTGCGCTCTCAGTTCGCTGGCGTCCACGGATCTGAGTATCACCCGGGAGCGAGACCATCGGTGGCCGGCCCCGGTAACTTGCTCGGACGTGGAGCGATTGGGCCTCTACGTCGCCGGGCCCCTTGCTGCGGCCAGCCTCGGGCTCGGGCTGCTTTCAGCATCGACTTACGCGGCCTCGGTGATCTGGACCCTTGCATTTGCTTGGACGATCCTGGCCCTAAAGGCGTGGAACGCCCAGCGACTCGACTTAGTGCAACGCACGATCCGACTCGCAAACCGGATCCAACAGTGCGGCGCCGAGGGACGAAACGCCGTCCGCTGGCGGCCCATGTCCCCGTACGGCCCGCAGGTCTCCGCGGCGCTACACCTCCGCGATCTGCAGGAACGAAAGCACCGATGGTGGTGCAAACGTCGGCGACGCTTCACAAGGCGCATGCACGAGGAACTAATCCGAATCCTCAATGAATGGGGTCACCAAGGGCAGATCCGCCACCGTCTAGACCCATTCTTTTCGACGCCTCCGTCGTCCGATGAGGAATACGAGCTCGTAGGCACACAGGTCGCCTGGCTCACGGTACCGGAGGCGTAGGTACTGGCCGCCTGGTCCTGATCCGCGGCCGGCTTTTCGCTACGACTCTTCCTGGAATCGACGGACCAGGTAGTCGATCTGGTCTTCGTGAATGCGAGCGAAATTGAACAGCACAAACAGGCTGTCGACCACCATACGGACCAGCTCGCCAAGGCTAGGGTCGATGTCGTTCAGCGTTGTCACGACGAAGGCTTCGTGAACCGGTGCGGTGCATCGAGAGGGGCAGGCAGCAGCCCCGTAGCGCGTCCGGCACGGTCGCGGGCTACCGCTCGCTGCTCGACTCGCGCATTGTCCCCCGGTTCGGTTGGACTCACCTCAGCGCGCTGCGCGCCTCAGACATTCAGGCGTTCGTATCCGAGCTCACCGCCGAGGGTTTGTCCGCGTCTCGGGTCCGTAAGGTCGTCATCGTCCTGCGAATGGTGTTCGATGCCGCGCTCCGGGACGGCCTCATTCGGACAAGCCCGGTAGCGGGCATTCGGCAACCGCGGATCGAACGTGAGGAAGCGCCTTACCTCGCTCCGTCCACGGTGGACGCCATCGCTGACGCCATGCCAACCGCCGAGTACCGGACACTCATTCGGGTGCTGGGGATCGGCGGCCTGAGGTTCGGGGAAGCGGCAGCCCTGACCCGGGATCGTATCGACGTGCTCCGTCGCCGGATCATGGTCCGGGAGACGCTGACCGAGGTCAACGGGCGACTTCACCGGACCGCCGGTAAGACGTACCAGGCCCGGGCGGTTCCCCTTCCCCCGACCCTGGCGGATGAGCTTGCGACGCACCTAGCGGCGAACGTGGGGCCTGAGGCCGGCGCCCCGGTGTTCCGAGCCCCGAACGGCGGGAACCTCCGCTATGGGGCGTTCTATCACCGCCGTTGGCTGCCGACGCTGGACAAGCTCAACCTTCCGGCCGTAGGTGTTCACGTCCTGCGCCACTCCGCCGCGGCCCGTATGATCCAGGCCGGCGCCCCGCCAAAGGCCGTCCAGCAGATCCTCGGCCACCGCTCCGCCGGGTTCACGTTGAGCGTCTACGGCCACTTGTTCGAGTCGGACCTTGACGACCTGGCCGCGCGGCTCGACTCATGTTGCCCCGATGTTGCCCCGCCGGTCGCGATCCTCGAGCCCGGGTCCCGCTAACCCTTGTCACAGTACGTGGGGCCGGCAGGGATCGAACCTGCGACCAAAGGATTATGAGTCCCCTGCTCTGACCACTGAGCTACGGCCCCACCTGATCATGCCGCGCCTCGACGCGCCTCGAAACTGGTTGGGACCGTTGCGGTTGGCCGAGTGACGGCGCTCATTCAGGCCCACGAACCGGCGCGTTCGGCCGTCGGGCCTGCCCGGACTGCTCCTCGTCGAACCCGCACCTTCCGCGCTGCTCGGACGGAGCTTCGGGCGAGCTGGTCGCTCGAGCCCGTCCGATTGCTCAAGGGGGCGGCCCGGAAGGCCGAGCACCTGCCCCGTACCAGTAGTGAGGACCCGATGCTCCCCCGCCTGACCCGGATCGCCGCGCTCGCAGCGGCCGCGACCGCGGTGTCTGGATGTGCGCTCTCGTCGGTACCGGGGTCGGGGCCTCCGGGAGGCTCCAC
>DASZJD010000082.1 GCA_035948415.1 Acidimicrobiia bacterium
GAGTGCATCGACCTCTGTAACGAGATCATCGAGGAAGAGCTCGCCGAGCCGACCGAACTCCAGTGGGACAGCCTCCCCAAGCCCCGCGAGATCTACGAGTTCCTCGACGCGTACGTGATCGGGCAGGAGAAGGCCAAGAAGGCCCTGTCCGTGGCGGTCTACAACCACTACAAGCGGGTCCAGTCCGGCGGCGACACCCGGCCCGGCGATGACGGTGTCGAGCTGGCCAAGTCGAACATCCTGCTGCTCGGCCCGACCGGCTCCGGCAAGACCCTGCTGGCCCAGACGCTGGCCCGGCTGCTCAACGTCCCGTTCGCGATCGCCGACGCCACCGCCCTGACCGAGGCGGGCTACGTCGGCGAGGACGTCGAGAATATTTTGCTCAAACTGATCCAGGCGGCCGAGTACGACGTGAAGAAGGCCGAGACCGGGATCATCTACATCGACGAGATCGACAAGATCGCCCGGAAGAGCGAGAACCCCTCCATCACCCGGGACGTCTCCGGGGAGGGTGTGCAGCAGGCGCTGCTGAAGATCCTCGAGGGCACCACCGCCTCGGTGCCGCCCCAGGGTGGCCGCAAGCATCCCCACCAGGAGTTCATCCAGATCGACACCACGAACATCCTGTTCCTCTGCGGCGGTGCCTTCGCCGGCATCGACAAGATCATCGAGAGCCGCATCGGCAATCGCGGCGTCGGCTTCGGCGCCGACGTCCGACGTCCCGAGGAGAAGGATCTCGGCGCCCTGCTGGCGGGGGTGCTGCCCGAGGACCTCCTGAAGTTCGGTCTCATCCCGGAGTTCGTGGGTCGGCTCCCGGTCGTCGGGGCCGTGCACAGCCTCGACCAGGACGCGCTCATGCGGATCCTGGTCGAGCCGAAGAACGCGCTCCTGAAGCAGTACCAGAAGTTCTTCCAGTTCGATGACGTCGACCTCGTGCTGACCGACGACGCCCTCGAATCGGTCGCCGAGGAGGCGCTGAAGCGCGGCACCGGGGCGCGCGGCCTGCGCGCCATCCTGGAAGAGGTGCTGCTCGACGTCATGTACGACCTTCCGAGCCGCACCGACGTGGCCCGCTGCGTGATCGACCGCAGCGTCGTGCTCGAGCACATGACGCCCACGCTCATCACGAGCACTCCCGACCGCCGCTCGGCCTGAGCTCGACCCGCGCGAGCGCGCCGACGCCGCGCCCCAACCCCACGGGCTCGGCCGCGCCGGCTCTCTAGACTCGACGCATGCCGGCCCCGGACAAGCCCCGCCTCGACGGGCTCGAGACGGCGTGGAGCCAGCGCTGGGACGAGGACGGCACCTACCGCTTCGACCGCTCGAAGCGCCGAGAGCAGATCTACTCGATCGACACGCCCCCGCCGACCGTGTCGGGGCGCCTGCACGTCGGCCACGTGTTCTCGTACACCCACACCGACACCGTCGCCCGGTACCAGCGCATGCGCGGCCGCGAGGTCTTCTACCCGATGGGCTGGGACGACAACGGGCTGCCGACGGAGCGGCGGGTGCAGAACTACTACGGGGTCCGCTGCGACCCGACGCTGCCGCACGACCCGGCGTTCGAGCCGCCGAGCGCACCGCAGGACCCGCCGCGGCCGATCGCCCGCGGCAACTTCGTCGAGCTCTGCGAGGGCCTCGTCGTCGAGGACGAGGCCCAGTTCGAGGCGCTGTGGCGGCGCCTCGGCCTCTCGGTGGACTGGACGCTGACCTACACGACGATCGGCGCGACCGCGCAGCGAATCTCGCAGCGCGGCTTCCTCCGGATGCTCGCCCGCGGGGAGGCATACCAGGCCGAGGCGCCGACGCTCTGGGACGTCGACTTCCGCACCGCGGTCGCCCAAGCCGAGCTCGAGGACCGCGAGCTCCCCGGCGCCTACTACGCGGTGCGGTTCCCCCGCTCGGGCCACGACCCGGTGGTCATCGAGACGACGCGCCCGGAGCTCATCCCCGCCTGCGTGGCCCTCGTCGCCCATCCCGACGACGACCGCTACCGGGCCCTCGTCGGGTCGTCGGTCCGCACCCCGCTCTTCGACGTGGAGGTGCCGGTCGTCGCGCACCCGCTCGCCGATCCCGAGAAGGGGTCGGGCATCGCCATGGTCTGCACCTTCGGCGACCTGACCGACGTCACGTGGTGGCGGGAGCTCCAGCTGCCGGCTCGACCGATCGTCGACTGGGACGGCCGGATCCGGCCCGAACCCCCGGCCGCGATCAGCGGCGACGGGGGGCGGGCGGCGTACGCCGAGCTGGCGGGCCTGCCCGTCGCCGCCGCGCGGCGACGGATCGTCGAGCTGCTCGGCGAGGCCGGCGCCCTCGCCGGCGCGCCGAAGCCGGTCGTGCACGCGGTGAAGTTCTACGAGCGCGGCGAGCGGCCCCTGGAGATCGTCACCACGCGCCAGTGGTACATCCGCAACGGGGGCCGCGAGCCGTCGCTGCGGGCCGAGCTGCTGGCCCGCGGCCGCGAGCTGCGCTGGCACCCCGAGTACATGCGCGCCCGCTACGAGGCCTGGGTCGAGGGCCTGAACGGGGACTGGCTCATCAGCCGCCAGCGGTTCTTCGGCGTGCCGTTCCCGGTCTGGTACCGCCTCGACGCCGAGGGGTCGCCGGACTACGAGCACCCCCTGCTCGCCGCCGAGGACCGGCTGCCGGTCGACCCGTCGAGCGACATGCCCGACGGCTACGAACCCGGGCACCGGGGCCAGCCCGGCGGGTTCATCGGCGACCCCGACGTCATGGACACCTGGGCCACCTCCTCGCTGACGCCCCAGATCGTGTGCCAGTGGCAGGAGGACCCGGACCTCTTCGCGCGCACGTACCCGATGGACCTGCGACCCCAGGCCCACGACATCATCCGCACCTGGCTGTTCTCGAGTGTCGTGCGGGCCCACCTCGAGTTCGGCGGCCTCCCGTGGTCGGACGCGGCCATCTCGGGCTGGGTCCTCGACCCCGACCGCAAGAAGATGTCGAAGTCGAAGGGCAACGTCGTCACCCCGATGGGGCTGCTCGAGGAGTACGGATCCGACGCCGTCCGCTACTGGGCGGCCCGGGGACGCCCGGGCGCCGACACCGCCTTCGACGACGGCCAGATGAAGATCGGCCGGCGGCTCGCGATCAAGATCCTCAACGCGTCGAAGTTCGCCCTCGGTGTCGCCGGCGAGGGCGGCGAGGTCGCCGACGGCGCCGCGATCACGGCGCCGCTCGACCAGGCGCTGCTGGCCGGGCTGGCCGACGTGGCAACCGACGCCACCGCCGCCTTCGAGGCCTACGACTACTCGCGCGCCCTGGAGCACACCGAGCGGTTCTTCTGGGCCTTCTGCGACGACTACGTCGAGCTCGTCAAGCAGCGCGCCTACGGGACCGCCGGCGAGCCCGGCGCTCGCTCGGCTCGGGCCACGCTGCTCCGCGCCCTCGACACGCTGCTGCGCCTCTTCGCGCCGCACCTCCCGTTCGTGACCGAGGAGGTGTGGTCGTGGTGGCAGCACGGCTCCGTCCACCGGGCCGCGTGGCCGGACCCGTCGGCGCTGCGCCGCCAGGCCGGCGACGGGGACCGGGCCGTGTTCGTCATCGCCGGCGAGGTGCTCGGCGCGGTGCGCAAGCACAAGACCGAGCGGCAGCGCTCGCTGCGAGTCGAAGCGGAGCGGGTCGTCGTGCGTGACACCGCGCCGCGCCTGGCCCTGCTCCGACCCGCGCTCGACGACGTGCGCGAGGCCGCGCGGGCCCGGGCCCTCGACGTCGTCGAGGGCGAGCCGCCGACCGTCGAGGTGGAGCTCGCTGAGCCCGACGCCGCCTGACCTCGGCGCGCGACCCGACGCCGCGCGCGCGTGGCTCGAATCGCACGTGAACCTCGAGTCGCTCGGGGTGCCCGCGGGCACGGAGCGGCGCGCCACCCGCCCCACGCTCGCCCGCATGGCCGCGCTGGCCACGCTGCTCGGGTCGCCGCAGCTCGAGTACCCGATCGTCCACGTCACCGGTACGAACGGCAAGACGTCGGTGGCGCGGCTGGCCACCGACCTGCTCGTCGAGCAGGGCCTCTCGGTGGGCTCGTACACGAGCCCGAACCTCGAACGCGTGAACGAGCGAATCGCGTGGAACGGGCACGACATCGACGACGACGCGCTCGACGAGCTGCTCACGCTCGTGGCCACGATCGAGCCAAACCTGCCGGAGGTCCCGAGCTTCTTCGAGATCCTCACCGGGGTCGCCTACCGGTGGTTCGCCGACGTCGCCGTCGACGCCGCGGTGGTCGAGGTCGGGCTCGGCGGCCGCTTCGACGCCACGAACGTCGCCGACGGGCGCGTCGCGGTCGTCACGAACGTCAGCGTCGACCACGTCGAGTACCTGGGCCCGACGCCGCTCGACATCGCCGACGAGAAGGCGGGCATCGTCAAGCCCGGCGCCACCCTCGTCCT
>DASZJD010000083.1 GCA_035948415.1 Acidimicrobiia bacterium
TGCTCGCCACCTCAGAGCGCATTTGAGAATGCTCCACGACATGATGCGGTCGAAGCATTCTCAAATGCGCTCTGAGGTGGCGAGCAGGCACCAGCGTCCGTTACGGCAAGAGCACGCGACGGGCGTAAATCCGATGAGCGCGCGTGGCTATTACAGCAATGGGCTCGCCGTCGACTTCCGAGCCCGCTTGGCGGGCGGTCGGATCACGGCTCCGTTCCAAGGCTGATCAGCCCGTGGCGCTCCTCGTCGAGGTTGTGCGCAATGTGTCGGGCGTGGTGTCGCCGTGCTCCAGGCTCAACGGCAACGTCATCGAGCTTGGCGGCACGGCTCGATTCAGATTACGAGCACCCGCTGGTCGCCCCGCAGCTCGGGCAGGCGTGGCACGACCCGGCTCGCTGCATGATGTCGCCGCAGACGTAGCAGAGCACCACCTCGGCCTCGATCGGTGCCGCGGCCTCTCGCTGACGGCTTGCGTCGCGGGCCGCGGCCCCGGGCGCCCGATCCTCGGGTGGCAGCAGGTCGTGGGCGGGCTGACTCGGGGTGGTCGCCTCTTCGACCCCGGGGAGGGTCGGCTGCAGCCGCTCGTTGACGGTGAAGATCCCGAGGTCGGTGCGCTCCTCGACGGTGAGGTATTCGACGGCGAGACGGCGGAAGATGTAGTCGACCAGGCTCGTCGCGAACCGGATGTCCGGGTCGTCGGTCATCCCCGCCGGCTCGAAGCGCATGTTCGTGAACTTCTCGACGAAGGCACGGAGCGGCACGCCGTACTGCAGCCCGAGGCTGACCGAGATCGCGAACGCGTCCATGATGCCGGACAGGGTCGAGCCCTGCTTGGCCACCTTCAGGAAGACCTCGCCTGGGCGCCCGTCCTCGAACTCCCCTACGGTCGCATAGCCGTGGCAGTCGGCCACGCGGAAGGAGAACGTCTTCGAGACGCGGGTGCGCGGAAGCTTCTGACGGACCGGCCGCTGCACGATGACGTGCTCGACCACCCGCTCGACGTGCTGCGTCAGGGCGTTCGGGCTCGAGCCGCCGTCGGCGGAAGCGGTCTTCGTCTGCGTGGCGAGGGGCTGCCCCACCTTGCAGTTGTCCCGGTACAGGGCGATCGCCTTGAGGCCGAGCTTCCACGAGTCGAGGTAGAGCTGCTCGACCTCCTCGACCGTCGCCGCCTCGGGCATGTTGGCGGTCTTCGAGATCGCACCGCTGATGAACGGCTGCACCGCCGCCATCATCTTCACGTGACCCATGTAGTGGATGGCGTTGTCGCCCATCGAGCAGGCGAAGACGGGCAGGTGCTCGGGCTTCAGGCCCGGGGCATCGACGACGGACTTCTGGTTGTCGATGTGCTCGACGATCGCCGCCGCCTGCTCGTCGGTATAGCCGAGCGTGGCGAGCGCCCGCGGGACGGTCTGGTTGACGATGAACATCGTGCCGCCACCGACCAGCTTCTTCGCCTTCATGAGCGCAAGATCGGGCTCGATGCCGGTCGTGTCGCAGTCCATGGCCAAGGCGATGGTGCCGGTCGGGGCGATGACGCTGGCTTGTGAGTTCCGCACGCCGTGCTGCTCAGCCGTCTCGACCGCATCGTCCCAGGCGCGCTGCGCCGCGCTCAGGAGGTCGGGAGGCACGCGCTCCTCGTCGATCTTGGCGACCTCGGACCGGTGCATGCGGAGCACGTCGACCATCGGCTCGGCGTTCTCGGCGTACCCGGCGAAGGGACCCATCCGACCCGCGGTTCGTGCGCTCGTGGCGTACGCGTGCCCGGTCATGAGCGCGGTGATCGCCGCCGACCAGGCTCGCCCGTCGTCGGAGTCGTACGGCAGGCCCTGCGCCATGAGCAGCGCGCCGAGGTTCGCGTAGCCGAGCCCGAGCTGGCGGAAGCGTCGGCTGGTCTCGGCGATCTTCTCGGTCGGGTAGTCGGCGTTGCCGACGAGGATCTCCTGGGCCGTGAAGACGACCTCCACCGTGTGGCGGAAGCCCTCGGTGTCGAAGCTCCCGTCCTCGTTGAGATAGCGAAGGAGGTTGATGCTGGCGAGGTTGCAGGCCGAATCGTCCAGGCTCATGTACTCGGAGCAGGGGTTGCTGGCGTTGATCCGGCCCGTATTCGGAACGGTGTGCCAGCGGTTGATCGTCGTGTCGAACTGCATCCCGGGATCGGCGCACTCCCAGGCCGCCTCGGCGATCTGCCGCATCAGCTCGCGGGCCTTCACCGTCTTGACCGTGGCCCCGGTCGTGACGGCGCGCAGCTCCCAGTCGCCGTCTTCCTCGACCGCCCGCATGAACTCGTCGGTCACTCGCACGGAGTTGTTCGCGTTCTGGTACTGGATCGAGTGGGCGTCGATGCCGTCGAGGTCCATGTCGAACCCCGCGTCGCGCAAGGCACGGGCCTTGTGCTCCTCGCGCGCCTTGCACCAGACGAACTCCTCGATGTCAGGATGGTCGGCGTTCAGGACGACCATCTTGGCGGCTCGACGCGTCTTGCCCCCCGACTTGATGGTGCCGGCCGACGCGTCCGCACCGCGCATGAAGCTCACCGGTCCGCTCGCGGTCCCGCCCCCGGCGAGGTTCTCACTCGAGGACCGGATGCGTGACAGGTTGATCCCAGAGCCGGATCCGCCCTTGAAGATGATGCCTTCCTCCCGGTACCAGTTGAGGATGGCGTCCATCGTGTCCTCGACGGCGAGGATGAAGCACGCACTCGCCTGATTCGGAACTCCGTCGACACCGATGTTGAACCACACCGGGCTGTTGAACGCCGCGTGCTGGTGCAGCACGATGTACTTCAGCTCGTTGCGGAACGCCGCGCCTTCGTGATCGTCGACGAAGTAGCCGTCGCGCATGCCCCAGGCGGTGATCGTGTCGACGATGCGGTCGATCACCTGCTGGAGCGACGACTCGCGCTCGTCGGTGCCGAGCGTCCCGCGAAAGTACTTCTGGGCGACGATGTTCGTGGCGTTCTGCGACCAGGCGACTGGGAACTCGACGTCGGGCTGGAAGAAGGCGTCGGTGCCGTCCTTGAAGTTCTGGATCCGCGCCTCTCGGCGCTCCCACTCGACGCTGTCGTACGGGTGCTCACCCGACCGGGTGAAGTGCCGGCGGATGCCGATCCCGATCTGCTCCGGCGCCATCGCCATGGTCTGTCGACCTCCCCCTCGGTCACTCCCGCCCTCGTGGCGGTCGGTCCGAGGCCTCGACCCACAATATCTTGTGGTCAGGCAGGCCCCGAACACGAGATGCGGCGTGAATTACACCACTGGAACTACAGCCCGTCAACGCCAAATTTGACCCGGATTCAGTGGGCCTGGGCGCGGCCCCGCTTGGGTTCCGTGGTCTTGCGGAGCTCGATGACCGCTCGCTCGAAGTCGGCCGGCGATTCGAAGCCTTGGTAGACCGAGGCGAACCGCAGGTAGGAGACCGGGTCCAGGGCCCGGAGCCGCTCGAGCACGCCCAGCCCCAGCCGCTCGCTGGCGACCTCGGCTCCGCCGGCGCGAGCCTCCTCCTCGATCTCGGCCGCCAGCGCCTCGACGGCGCTGGCGTCGATGAGGCTGCCGGCGATCGCCCGCTCGATGCCCTGCGCGAGCTTGGCCCGCTCGAACGGCTCCCGGTGCCCCGACCGCTTGACGACCATGAGCGGCAGCTCGACCACCCGCTCCTGGGTCGTGAAGCGTCGCCCGCAGACCAGGCACTCGCGCCGCCGCCGGACCGCGGCGGCGTCGTCGGCCGAGCGCGAGTCGACGACCTTGTCGTCGTCGGCCTGGCAGAAGGGGCAGCGCATCTGCTCACGGTAACCCCGCCACCTGTCTGGCGTTCGCCGGTCGCTCGGCCTCAGCGCGCCCACGCGAGCGTCTCGCCCGGGACGAGGGGCCCGGCGCCGTGGGCGGCGGCGAGCTCGTCGACGATCGGACGCGGGTCCTCGCCGGGGGCGAGTCGCTCCGCGATGCCCCAGAGGGTGTCGCCGGGGCGCACCACGATGGTCGTAGTCGAAGCGGTCGGGCGGCGCTCGGGAGCTGCGAGGGGAGAGCCCCCGAGCGCGCCACCCGCCTGCCCCGCCACGACCACGACGCCCAGCGCCAGCACCGCGGCCACGATGCGTCGACGCCGGAAGGTCGTGGGGGACGTCCGACGGCCGCGTCGGGGGGCGAGGCGCGGCGAGGCCGGGCCGCTCGCAGGGAGCGCCCGCACTCGGAACCCGGGGACGGTCGTGACGGCGGCCATGCCTGCTGTGCTGCTCCTCCTGTCGTGGCGAGCCCGAGCACACCACGGGGGTGTGACACCGGCCCGGGCGGCGGGCCTCAAGGGCCTCGAACGCCTGTTCGCACATTGAACCCCGAACGCCTGTTCGTCGTCAAGGCCGGGTTCGAACGAGTGTTTGCCCCGAACGCATGCTCGTGTTAGCGTTCTGGGATGAGCGAGCTGACGCCACGGCAGCGCCAAGTCCTCGAGTTCATCGACGAGGAGGTCCGCCGGCGCGGGTACCCGCCCAGCGTGCGGGAGATCGGCGAGGCGGTGGGCCTGTCCTCGAGCTCGACCGTGCACGCGCACCTGGCCGCGCTCCAGGACAAGGGCTACCTCCGTCGTGACCCCACGAAGCCGCGTGCCCTCGAGCTCCACTTCGAGTCCGGCTCCGGCGCAGCGCTCGAGCGTCGCCCGGTCCGCCACGTGCCGCTCGTCGGCGACGTGGCCGCGGGGGTCGGCGTCCTCGCCGAGGAAAACATCGACGAGACGATCCCGATGCCCGAGGACTTCACCGGGGCGGGTCAGCTCTTCATGCTGCGCGTCCGCGGGGAGTCGATGGTCGAGGCCGGGATCCTCGACGGCGACTACGTGGTCGTCCGCCAGCAGCCGACCGCCGAGCCCGGTGAGATCGTGGTCGCCGGCATCCCGGGTGAGGAGGCGACGGTCAAGACCTTCGTGCGGCGACGGGGCAAGATCGTGCTCCGGCCCGAGAATCCCGCCCTCGAGGACCTCGTCTACAGCCCCGACGAGGTCACGATCTACGGCAAGGTGGTCTCGCTCCTGCGCCGGCTCTGAGCCGCCGGTGGTGATTCAGGTGGCGACCCCGTGGTCGCGCAGGATCTCGTTCAGGCGGGCCTTCTCGTGGCGCTCGCCCTCGCCGAGACGCTTCACGATCAGCACGCACGGCAACCCGTACTCGCCACCGGGGAACCGGCGTGGGCGCGTCGCGTTCACGGCGACGCACCAGTCCGGGACCACGCCTCGGCTGAGCTCCGCCCCGGTCTCGGCGTCGATGACCGGGATGGAGCCGGTGAGGATGCAGCCCGCACCGAGGACGACGCCGGACCCCACCCGGGCGCCGTCAGCCACGATGCACCGGCTCCCGACGAGCGTGTCGTCGCCCACGAAGACCGGCGCCGATTGAGGGGGCTCCAACACGCCCCCGATCCCCACGCCGCCCGAGAGGTGGACGCGGGCGCCGATCTGGGCGCAGGAGCCGACCGTGGCCCACGTGTCGACCATCGTCGACTCGCCGACCCGAGCGCCGATGTTCACGTAGCTCGGCATGAGCACGGCTCCGCGCGCGACGAACGAGCCCCAACGGGCGGACCCGCCCGGGACCACGCGGACCCCCGCCTGCTCGTAGTCGTGCTTCAGCGGAATCTTGTCGGCGTACTCGAATGGGCCGAGCTCGAGGGTCTCCATCTTCGACAGTCGGAACAGGAGCAGGATCGCCTGCTTCAGCCATTCGTGCACGACCACCTGGTCGCCGACGAGCTCGGCCACCCTGGCCTCACCGGTGTCGAGGAGGTCGATGGCCGACCGCACCGCCTCGCGCGCGTCGGACTCCGGCATGACGGCGGTCAGGTTGTCTCGGTGCTCCCAGAGCTCGCGGATCTGGGCCTCGAGGCCGTCCATCTACCGAACCCTACTGGTCGTCCACGCTCCGGCCGCGGGTGATCACGGACACGGCGCGCCCGCAGGTCGGCGCGACCGGCTCGGGGAGTGCCCCGTCGCGCACCTCAGCGGTCGCGCGCCGCGAGG
The DNA here is from genome assembly GCA_035948415.1 of Acidimicrobiia bacterium. Taxonomy (NCBI): domain Bacteria; kingdom Bacillati; phylum Actinomycetota; class Acidimicrobiia; species Acidimicrobiia bacterium. Next base: position 6,001 of record DASZJD010000083.1, read on the forward strand.
CGCTCGACCATGTCGTCGACCTGGGCGTCAGTGACGGTGAGGGCCAGCCGGGCCTGCGCCGCGCCGGCGTCCCCGTACAGGTCTCCGGGCGCGACCAGGATCCCGAGCGCGGCGAGGGCGGCGCCGAGCCGCCAGCCGTCTCGGCTCGCGTCTTCGAGCCAGAGGTAGAACGTGGACGGCCCGCCGACGTGCTCGACGCCCCCGCGCGCCAGCGCCGGCACCATCTGGTCCCGCCGAGCCGCGTAGCGCGCACGCTGCTCCTCGACGTGCTCGTCGTCAGCGAGCGCCGCGGCCGCGGCCGCCTGCACCGGGCCTGGCACCATCAGCCCGGCGTGCTTGCGGACCTCACCGAGGTAGCCCACGAGGTCCGCGTCCCCGGCCACGAAGCCGGCCCGCAGCCCGGCCATGTTCGAGCGCTTCGAGAGCGAGTGGACGGCGAGCACGCGCTCGGAGCCGGAGGCGAGGGCCGTCACCGGCCGGGCCGCCCGGCCCCGGTCGTCGTAGGTGAACTCGGCGTAGCACTCGTCGCTCGCCACGGTGATGCCCCGGTCTCGGGCCCACGCCACCGCGGCGTCGAGCTCCGCCGCCGTCGCGGCGGCCCCGGTGGGGTTCGCGGGGTCGTTCAACCACAGCAGGAGCGCGCGCGCCGCGTCGGCCGCGTCGACGGCGGCCAGGTCGAGCCGCCACCGCGCGTCGACGGGGACGGGGACGGCCCGCAGCCCGGCGAGGGTCGCGCCCATCGCGTAGGTGGGGTACGAGACGCCGGGGTACAGGACCGTGTCCCGCCCGGGCTCGCGCAGGGCCAGCCAGCGCGGCAGCGACGCCACGAGCTCCTTCGTGCCCACGCAGGCGCACACGGCGCTCGGGTCGACGCGGACGCCGAACCGGCGGTCGAGCCAGTCCGTGGCGGCCCGGCGGTACTGCGGCGTCCCGACCGTCGGTGGGTAGCCGCGCGCCGCGCCCATCGCCTCGTCGAGCGCCCGCCGCGCCACGTCGGGCAGCGGGTCGACCGGCGTGCCCACCGAGCAGTCGATGAGCCCGCCGGGCGCGTTTTCGGCGATGCCGCGCAACGCATCCAGCCGGTCGTGCGGGTACGGCGGCGGGACGAAGCCGGTCGATGCAACCGAGCGCGCCACGATCGCAGGCTACCGCCGGCCTCGGTCCTCAGCCGGTGACGAACTCCCGGTAGCGGCCGATGTCGAACTCGTCGATCCGCGCCCGCACCCGGGTGCCGACGTCGACGTGCACCTCGATCAGGACCTCGCCGTCGCGGTGCAGCGCCGCCAGCACGTCGCCCCGCTCGTACGGGACCATGAACTCGACGACCGTGGTGAGGGCCCGGAGGCGGCCCGCGACGGCGTCGAGCAACTTCTCGACGCCCTCGCCGGTCCGAGCCGAGACGGCCAGCGCCGACTCGCCGACGCCGAGCTCGCGCAGGCGGCCCGGCTCGGCGACGTCCGCCTTGTTCACCACCAGCAGCTCGGGGTGGCCACCGGCGCCGATCTCCCCGAGCACGAGGCGGACCGCCTCCACCTCGGCGGCGGCGTCCCCCGCGGCGCCGTCCACGACGTGCACGATCAGGTCGGCGGCCGTCACGACCTCCAGAGTGGACCGGAACGCCTCGACGAGCTCGTGGGGCAGCCGGCGGACGAACCCGACGGTGTCGGAGCAGAGGACGGTCTCGCCGCCGGGCAGCCGCAGCCGCCGCGTGGTCGGGTCGAGGGTCGAGAAGAGGCGGTCCTCGACCCGCACGTCCGAGTCGGTGAGGCGGTTCAGGAGCGTGGACTTGCCGGCGTTCGTGTACCCGACCAGGGTCACGGTCGGGAGCCCGTGCCGCCGCCTCGCCTTGCGCTGGGTCGCCCGCGTCCGGCCCAGCCGCTCGAGGTCGCGCTCGAGCTTCGTGACCCGACGCTGGATGCGTCGACGGTCGACCTCGAGCTGGGTCTCGCCGGGGCCGCGGGTGCCGATGCCGCCGCCCTGCTGGCTCAGCGTGATGCCGCGCCCGCGGAGGCGGGGCAGGCGATAGCGAAGCTGCGCCAGCTCGACCTGGACCATGCCCTCCTGGCTCGTCGCGTGCTGGGCGAAGATGTCGAGGATCAGCGCGACGCGATCGACGACGTCCCGCCCGAGCCGCTGCTCGAGGTTCCGCTGCTGGGCCGGCGTCAGCTCGTCGTCGAACACGACCACGTCGATGTCGAGCGCGTCGGCGGTGCGGCGGAGCTCCTCGGCCTTGCCGGGGCCGACGTAGGTCGCAGGGTCGGGCCGGTCCCGGCGCTGGAGCACGGTCTCGACCGGGTCGGCGCCGGCGGTGTCAGCGAGCCGCGCCAGCTCGGCGAGCGAGTCCTCGGCCTCGGCCGCGGTGCGGGAGCCGACGCCGGTGCCGACCAGCAACGCCCGCTGCTGCGGGACCTCGAGGTCGACCTCGGTCGCGGTCAGCCGACGGCGGGCCCGCCCCTCGCGAGCGGTCACGGCCCTCCCCCGCCCTCGTCGGCGAGGTCGACGTCGAAGACGTGCACGACCGGGCCGCCGAGCCGGACCGTCTCCCCGAGCTCGACGCGCAGCTCGCCGCCCGGGACCTCGACCGTGACCTCGGGGCCGACGAGGCCGCGGCGGTGCGCCACCGCGGCGGCGGCGCAGGCGCCGGTGCCGCACGACAGCGTCTCCCCCACCCCTCGCTCCCACACGCGCATGCCCAGACGGTCGGGGCCGGCGAGCGTGACGAACTCCACGTTCGTGCCGTGCGGGAACCGCGGGTCGTGCTCCAGGTGGGGCCCGTGCTGGGTGACGCGCGCCCGTTCGAGGTCGTCGACGAGCAGCACGAGGTGCGGGTTGCCGATGCCGGCGGCGTCACCGTGGTACGTGACGCCGTGGTACGTCGCCTCGAGGTCGAGCGCGCTCGGCCCGTCGAATGGGATCGACGCCGGCTCGAAGGTGACGCGCCCCATGTCGACGCTGGCGGCGAGCAGGCGGCCCGTCACCGGGTCGCGCTCGAGGTCCATCGACCGCCGGCCGGAGTCGGTGTCGACCACGAGCCGGTCGTCGCCGACCCATCCCCGCTCGACCGCGACCCACGCCAGGCAGCGGATCCCGTTGCCGGTCATCTCGGCGCGGCCGCCGTCGGCGTTGTAGACGGTCATCGTGGCGTCGCCGCCGTCGTGGCCGCGGCCCAGGGCGAGGAGCCCGTCGGCGCCGACGCCGCGATGACGGTCGCAGAGCCGCGCCACGGCCTCCGGGTCGGGCCCGGGAGCGTCGACGACGAGGAAGTCGTTGCCGGTCGCCTGGAGCTTCGAGAGGTGCACGCTCACGCCCTCCAGGCTGCCAGGAGGGCCGGCCCGGCGAGGCACCGATTGCCGTCGGTGCCGAACCAGGTGACGCGCGGGTCCCGCCGGAACCACATCCGCTGCCGACGGGCGAACGACCGGGTCCGACGCGTGATCGCGTCGAAGACCTCGGCGTCCGGCTCCGCGCCCGCCTCGAGCGCGTCGGCGACCTCCTGGTACCCGATCGCCGGCCGGGCGGTCCGCCCGAGGCCCGGCCCCGCCAGCGCGCTTCGGACCTCCTCCACGAGCCCGGCCGCTCGCATCGCCGCGACGCGACCGGCGATCCGGGCCGCCAGCCGATCCCGCGGGAGCCACAGGCCGGCCAGGCTCACGGGGAACGCGGTGGGGCCGAACGAGGCCACGCCGGGCCCGAACGACGAGAACGGGCGCCCGGTGACGGCGAGGACCTCGAGCGCGCGCACGATCCGCCGGGCGTTGTGCGGGTCGATCCGCCGGGCCGCCACCGAATCGCGCGCCTCGAGCTCGTGGTAGGCGGCGGCGACCCCGCCGGGCTCGGCCGTCCGAGCCTCGAGCTCGGTGCGCACGGCCAGGTCCTCGCCCGGGAGCCGGAGGTCGTCCACGACCGCCTGCACGTACAGGCCGGTGCCGCCGACGAGCAGCGCCCGGTGCCCGCGCGCCTCGATGGCCCGCACGGCGTCGCGGCCGACCGACTGGGTGCGGGCCACCGACCACTCCTGGTCCGGGTCGACGACGTCGACGAGGTGGTGCGGCACGGCCTCCCGGGCCGTGACGTCCGGCTTCGCCGTCCCGACGTCGAGGGTCCGGTAGACCTGCATCGAGTCCAGCGAGACGATCTCGACGTCACCGAGCGCGCACGCCAGCTCTATCGCCAGGGCCGACTTGCCCGACGCCGTGGGCCCGACCAGCGCCAGGTGTGTGCGTGCGGACGTCGAGGCTCCGCTCAGGCTGCCGCGACCGGGATGCGCGCCCGGGGCTCACCCGCGAGCCAGTGCGGCGCCGCCTCCGTGATCCGCACGGAGGCGTAGGACCCGGGCTCGAAGCCCGCACCGGCGGGCGCGTGGACGAGCTTGCCCTGGCGGGTCCGCCCGGTGCAGCGGGCGGGGTCCCGCTTCGACGGCCCCTCGACGAGGATCTCCTCGGTGCGGCCCACCCGCGACCGGTTCCGGGCCAGCGCGTGCCGCTCGACCGCGGCGGTGAGCCGGTCCATGCGCTCGGCCGTGACCGGCGCCGGCACGAAGTCCAGACCCCGCTCGGCCGCGGGCGTCCCCGGTCGGGGCGAGAACACGAAGGTGTACGCGGCGTCGTACTCGGCGGCCTCCACGACGTCCAGGGTGGCCTGGAAGTCGGCGTCGGTCTCGCCGGGAAAGCCGACGATGATGTCCGTGGTGACGGCCAGGTCGGGGATCGCGGCTCGCGCCGCGGCGAGCCGCGTCAGGTACCGCTCGGCGGTGTAGCCCCGGTGCATGCGCGCCAGCGTGCGGTCGCTGCCCGACTGGAGCGGGAGGTGGAGCTGCTCGCAGACCGCGTCGCACTCCGCCATCGCCGCGATGGTCTCGGGGCGGAGGTCCTTCGGGTGCGGCGAGGTGAACCGGATGCGACGGATCCCATCGACGCCGTCGACGGTTCGGAGCAGGTCGGCGAAGCGGGGCCGGTACTGCCCCGCTCCGAGGTCCCGGCCGTAGGAGTTGACGTTCTGGCCGAGCAGGGTGACCTCGCTGACGCCGGTGGCCGCGAGGCTCTCGACCTCGTGGACGACGTCGCCGAGACGGCGGCTGACCTCGGGGCCGCGCACGATCGGCACGATGCAGAACGTGCACGAGTTGTCGCAGCCGATCTGGATGGTGACCCAGGCCGAGTGGCGCGAGCGGCGCTCGGCGGGCAGCTCCGACGGGTCGGCGGCGTGCTCGTCCAGGATCTCCACGACGGGGCCGTGGGCCCGGGCCTGCTGGAGGAGGTCGGGGGCCCGAGCGAGGTTGTGGGTGCCGAACACGACGTCGACGTGCGGGGCGCGGTCGAGGACCCGGCCGCGGTCCTTCTGGGCCAGGCAGCCGCCGACCACGATCTGGACCTCGGGCCGCCGCTCCTTCAGGGCCTTGAGGTGGCCGAGGTGGCCGTAGAGCTTGTTGTCGGCGTTCTCCCGGATGCAGCAGGTGTTGAGGACGATGACGTCGGCGTCCTCGGGCCGGTCGGTGGCCTCCAGGCCGCCCGCGGCCAGCATGCCGGCGAGCCGCTCGGAGTCGTGCTCGTTCATCTGGCACCCGAAGGTGCGGACGTGGAACCGGCGGGGCATGGCCGCCGAAGTCTATGGGGCCGGTCTGCCAGGATCACCCGGCGTGCACGTCAGCATCGGAGCGTTCGTGGTGGCGGCCTCGGCCGTGGCGGTCGGGTCGACCGTGCAAGGCTCGGTCGGCTTCGGTCTCAACCTGCTCTCGGCCCCGTTCGTCGCCATCGTCGTGCCCGAGGCCCTCCCGGCCACGCTCGTGCTGCTCGCCTTCCCACTGGCGGTGGCGGTCGTCCGCCGTGAGCACCACCGCGTCGACGGGGAGGCGCTGCCGTGGATGCTGGTCGGCGCCGTGCCCGGCACCGTGCTCGGGCTCCTGATCGTCGGCCACATCGACGCGCCCGACCTGGCCATCGTGGTCGGCGGGATCACCCTGATCGGGGTGACGCTCAGCATCGTCTCGCCGCCGCTGGCGGTGACGCCGGGCACGTCGGCGGTCGCCGGGTTCGTCTCGAACCTGTTCGGGACCGCCTCGTCGGTGGGCGGGCCGCCGGTCGCGCTGCTCTTCCAGCACCGGCCGGGCCCGGTGGCCCGCTCCACGCTGGGCGGGTTCTTCGCCACCAGCGCCGCCCTCTCGCTGATCGGCTACGTCGTCATCGGCGTCGTGAGCCTCGACCAGCTGCGGTTCGCGCTCGAGCTGGCGCCGTTCATGGTGGGCGGCCTCTGGGCCAGCCGTCACGTGCACCCGCTCGTCGACGCCGGCTGGCTCCGACCGGGTGTGCTGGCGCTCTCCGGGGTCGCCGGCGCGGTCGCCATCCTGCGCGCGGTGCTGTAGCGAGGCTCCGCGGGTCATGGCCGACGCACCCGCGAGCGGCACACTGGCGGGATGGGATGGGCCCTCGGAGGGTTCGCGAAGGCGCTGGCCTGGTTCTTCAGCGCCGTCGGCCAAACGGCCCTGAATGTCTGGGATCGGCTGACCCACCACGCGTCGCGGGAGGCGCGACGGGCGGTCGAGGACGACTCGACTTAGGACACGGCGTTCGCCAACGGTTTCGCCGATCCGCCCTAGGAGTCGACCTCGACGTCGTCTCGTTCCTCGGCGGGCGCCTCGGTCAGGTCGACGGTCGTGTCGTCGAGGCCGACCGCGGCTCGCACCTTCTCGCTGATCTCGACCATCATGTCGAGGTTCTCGGCGAGGAACTGCTTGGCGTTCTCTCGGCCTTGGCCGAGCTGCTCACCCTCGTAGGTGAACCAGGCGCCCGACTTCTTCACGATCCCGAGGTCGACGCCGACGTCGAGCAGCGACCCTTCGCGGCTGATCCCCCGGCCGTACATGATGTCGAACTCGGCCTGCTTGAACGGGGCGCTGACCTTGTTCTTCACCACCTTGACCCGAGTCCGGTTGCCGACCGCCTCGGCGCCGTCCTTGATCGACTCGACGCGGCGGATGTCGAGACGGACCGACGAGTAGAACTTCAGCGCCCGGCCTCCCGGCGTCGTCTCCGGGCTGCCGAACATGACCCCGATCTTCTCGCGCAGCTGGTTGATGAACACGCAGATCGTGCGCGAGCGGTTGAGGTTGGCGGTCAGCTTGCGCAGCGCCTGGCTCATGAGCCGGGCCTGGAGGCCGACGTGGGCGTCGCCCATCTCGCCCTCGATCTCGGCCCGGGGCACGAGGGCGGCCACCGAGTCGATCACGATCACGTCGAGGGCGCTGGAGCGGATGAGCATGTCGGCGATCTCGAGGCCCTGCTCCCCCGTGTCGGGCTGGGAGATGTAGAGGTCGTCGACGTTGACGCCGATGGCGGCGGCGTACGTCGGGTCCATGGCGTGCTCGGCGTCGATGTACGCGCACACGCCGCCGTTCCGCTGGGCCTCGGCGACGACGTGCATGGCGAGCGTCGACTTCCCCGACGCCTCGGGGCCGAAGATCTCGACCACCCGCCCGCGGGGCAGGCCGCCGATGCCGAGGGCGAGGTCGAGGGCGAGCGCGCCGGTGGAGATCGCCTCGACGCCCACGTTGCCGCGCTCGCCGAGGCGCATGATCGCGCCCTTCCCGTACTGCTTCTCGATCTGACCGACGGCCATCTCGAGCGCCTGCTGTCGTTCCACCGTCGCCTCCTCGCCTGCTGCCGTTCGGTGTGCTCGGAACTTGTACGCCTGGGGTGCGACGCGCCCACGCGGGCGGAGCCTAACCCTGCGATTACAGGCGTGTAATTCCGCCTCAGGCTAGGCGAACAGGCGTTCGGGATCAAGCACCGAGCGGTCGGCGGGCCCACACGGTGTGGACGGCGCCGTCCGGGCGGGTGTCGCTGGCGACGAGGGCCACCTCGTCGACCGTCCAGGCGGGGCCGATCGCCGGTGCCTCCAGTGCCTCGACGAGGGGGGCCACCGAGCGGGGGCGGGCGGCCCGGGCGACGGTCAGGTGCGGGTGGTACGGCCGCTCCTCGGGCTGGTGCCCGAGCTCGGCCGTGGCCCGTTGCACCGCCCCGGCCAGCGTCGCCAGCGGCGCCGGATCGTCGACGCCGACCCAGAGGACCGCGGCTCGCCGCGCCGACGGGAAGGCGCCGGCGCCCGCGAGCCGAGAGGTGAACGGTGGCAGCGCCGCCACCGCGGACCCAACCACGTCCCTGAGCGCCTCGGCGTCGCCGACGGCGCCGAGGAACTGGAGGGTGAGGTGCCACTGGCCTCGGGGCGCCCACCGCAGGCCGGGCCGGTCGGCGGCCAGGGGCTCGAGCCGCGCCGCGAGGGCGTCGAGCACGGGCGGGGACGGGCCGACGGCCAGGAACGCCCGGGCCAGGCGGGTCACGGGAGGGCGTCGAGCCGCAGCCGCAGCAGGTTCAGGAGGGTGATCGTCGCGAACTGCCGGACCCGGAACCGGTCGCCGGGCAGCCGGGCCTCCACCGCCTCCGGCGGCGCGCCGGGGACCGCCAGCCCGAACCAGACGGTGCCGACCGGCTGGCCGTCGAGCGGCGTGGGCCCGGCCACCCCGGTGGCGGCGATGCCGACGTCGGCGTCGAGGACCCGCTGCGCGCCGAGGGCCATCTCCTCGGCGGCGGCTCGGCTCACGACGTGGTCGGCGGTCACGCCCAGCACCGAGCGCTTCACGTCGGTCGCGTACGAGGCGACCGAGCCCCGGAAGACGGCGCTGGCGCCGGGCACGTCGGCGAGCCGGGCCCCGACGAGCCCGCCGGTGAGCGACTCGGCCACGCCGAGGGTCCAGCCGCGCGCCTCGAGCCGCGACAGGACGGCGTGCTCCATGGTCTCGTCGTCGACGGCGAAGACGAGGTCGCCGAGCACGCGGCGCAGCTCGCGCTCCTCGGGCTCGATGAGCGCGCTCGCCTCGCGGTCGGTCGCGGCCTTGGCCGTGATCCGCACGTAGAGGCCCTCGATGCCGCGGGCCAAGAACGCGATCGTCGGGTTGGACTGGGCGTCGACGCGATCGGCGATCATCTCGGCCAGCCCGGACTCCGAGGTCCCCCACGTCTTCAGGCTGCGGGACACGATGACGGCTCGCTCCCCCGACCGCGCCAGCAGGTCCGGCAGCACGTGGTCGGTCACCATCTGCTGCATCTCGTAGGGGACGCCCGGGACGGCGTAGACGACCTTCGTGGCGCCGTCGATCACGACCTCGCCGCGCAGCCCCGGGGCGGTGCCGATCGGGTTCGGGATGACGTCCCCGCCGACCGGGACGTCGGCCTGCCGGAGGTTGTTCTCGGGCATGTCGCGGCCGCGCGCGCCGAACATGCCGGCGATGTGGTCCACGAGCTCCGGGCGCCGCTCGAGCCGGGCGCCCATCACCGCCGCGATCGCCTCGCGGGTGACGTCGTCGGGGGTCGGGCCGAGCCCGCCGCAGACGATGACGGCGTCGGCGCCGCCGAGCAGGTCGCGGAGCGCGGCGACCATCCGGCCCAGGTTGTCCCCCACCTTGCGGTGCTCGAAGGTGTCGATGCCGGCCGCGGCGAGCTGCTCGCCGATCCAGGCGCTGTTCGTGTCGACGATCTGGCCGAGCAGGAGCTCGGTGCCGACGGCGAGGACGTCGCATCGCACGGGGGTATTCGAGCACGCGGCCGGTGCGACGAGGCCGAGGCCCGGCCGGGTCAGCCCGCCGCGGCCCCGCTCGCTCCCTCCGGCTCGGGGTGTCCGACCGGGGCGCCGCCGGCCCGTTCGGCGTCCGGCGACGGCGCCGGTGGGCCCTGCCGCGCCGCCAGCACGAGGTCGACGGCGGAGAGGAGCGAGAGGGCCACCGCCAGCCACAGGACGCCGTTCCAGAGGTGGTGGAGGTGCCGCGCCGGCGGGAAGAGCACCAGGCCCACGACGAGGAACTGGGCCGTGGCCTTCCACTTGCCGAGCCGCCGGGCGGGCACGGACACGCCGCGCCGTCCGGCGAGGGAGCGCCAGGCTGACACCGCGACCTCGCGCCCCACGATGATGAGGATCGGGAGCCAGGCCAGGTCGTCGCGCACGGCGAGGGCGGCCAGGCCGGCGCAGACCAGGATCTTGTCGGCGAGGGGGTCGAGGAAGGCCCCCGAGCGGGTGGCGCCGTCGCGTCGGGCCAGCCAGCCGTCGAGACCGTCGGTGAACCACAGCACGAGCCAGCCGGTGAACGTGCCCCAGCTGGTCTGGCCGTGGTGTCGCTGGTCGAGGATCAAGATCAGGACGGGGATGGCGAAGAGCAGCCGCACGAAGGTGACCACGTTGGCCGGCGTCTTGATCGCGGTCTCCCCGAACCGGCGGGCCCGCTCGGCCGGCGTCGGCGGCCGGTTCACCCCTGGACCTCGATCACGTCGGCGAGGACGTCGATCCCGAGCGCCTCCACGGCCTTCGCGCGCGCGAGCTGGCCGGGCCGGGCCGCGCCACCGCGCAGCTGGACCCGGCCGTCGATCTCGGGGGCCTCGCGGTGCGTGCGCCCGACGGGGTCGCCGGTCTCGCCGTCGGCGCCGTCGACGAGGACCTCGAGCTCGGCGCCCACGAGCTCGTCGCGGGCGGCGGCGGTGATCGGGGCCTGGACCTCGTCGCACTCGGCGAGCCACTCCCGGACGACCGGGTCGGGCACGCCGCCGTCCATCGTGGCCGCGGGGGTCCCGTCCTCGGGCGAGAACGGGAAGAAGCCGGCCCAGTCGAGCCGGCCGGCCTCGAGGAACGCCAGCAGCGACTCGTGCCCCGCCTCGGTCTCCCCGGGGAAGCCGACGATGAACGAGGAGCGGAACGCGGCCGTGGGCGCACGCGACCGGATGCGGTCGAGGAGGGCGAGGAAGCGCTCGCCGCTGCCCCAGCGGGCCATGCGGGCGAGCAGCGCCCGGTCGGCGTGCTGCAGCGACAGGTCGAAGTACGGCACCGCGGTGGGCGTGTCGAGGATGGCGTCGAGGAGCGCGCCGCGCACCTCGCTCGGATACAGGTAGAGGAGGCGGAGCCGCAGCAGGCCGTGCGGCGCCAGCTCGCGGTCGAGGCGCCGGAGCAGCGGCGCCAGGGCGCCGGGGTCGCCGGCGTCGCGCCCGTACCACGCGACGTCCTGGGCCACGAGGACGAGCTCGGCGGCGCCGGCCTCCACGAGGCCTCGGCACTCGGCGACGACCGCGTCGGGCGACCGGGAGCGCTGGCGACCTCGGAACGACGGGATGGCGCAGAACCGGCACGTCCGGTCGCAGCCCTCGGCCACCTTCACGTACGCCCACGGCGCCGTCGGCGCGGCGCGGGGCAGCTCGAGCAGGTCCCGGACGCCGCGTGGCGGACGCCGGGGCGCGTCGAGCGCGACCGCGGCCAGGTCGGCCTCGCCCGCGAACCCGACGACGGCGTCGACCTCGGGCAGCGCGGCCGCCAGCTCCGGGCCCGCCCGCTCGGCGAGGCACCCGGTGACGACGAGGCGGGCCCCGCGCCGCCGGGTGTCGGCGAGGGCGAGGATGGTGTCGATCGATTCGCGGCGGGCCGCGTCCACGAACGCGCACGTGTTCACGACCACGAGCTCGGCCTGGTCCGGACCCGGGGCCGGCTCGAGGCCGTCGGCGAGGAGCGACGCCCGCACCTTGTCGGAATCGACGGCGTTCTTCGGGCAGCCGAGGGTCTGCACCCAGAACCGGTCAGCCACGACCGACGATGCTATCGGCGCGCGACACTGCGCCTCGGTGGCTGCGACAGCGGGCTGGTGGTGTCCCTCGTGCGGCGAGCCCTCCGAGGCCGGCGGGACGTGCCGCGTGTGCCGGGTCGCGCTGGTGTCGACGCCGTCCGGCGGCGCGACCACCGGCGACGACGATCTCGTCGAGCTCGGCGCCTGGCCCCGGCTCACGGCGCAGATCCTCCGGGCGCGCCTCGAGACGGCCGGCATCGACGTGCTCGCGGCGTGGTCGGACGACCGCGGCCCGGCCACCCTCGCCACCCTCGCGGTCCGGGCGGCCGACGCCGAGTTCGCGCGCGCCGTCGTGCACGAGATCGAGGTCGACGACGAGGTGCCCGACACGTCGCCGTTCGCCTACGTGAACCGGATCGAGGAGCACCTGTCGGTGGTGGGCGAGCTGCTCGAGGAGCTCCGCTCCCGGCTCGACGAGCTCGACGGCGACGGCGACGGCGGCGAGCCGTAACGCCGGGGCCGGGCGCGGAGTCTCACCCGCCGGTCGGCGGCGCCGAGCGACGACGCCGGCGCCCGCTGACGGCCGGCGGCCCCGCCGGGCTCCCAGGGGGAGAGCCCCGGCGGGGCGCCGCCGCCGTCCCCGCCCGGACTCAGGCCGCGCCCGACACCCGTCGCAACGCGGCCTCGATGAGCAGCACCAGCGTCTCCTGCACGTGGGTGCGGCGACGGGCGTCGCAGAGCACCACGGGGACGTTGGCTGGGACCGACAGCGCCTCGCGCACCTCGCGGGGATGGTGGGTGGCGACGCCGTCGAAGAGGTTCACGGCGACGACGAACGGCAGGCCGAGGTGCTCGAAGTAGTCGACGGCCGCGAAGCACTCCTGGAGCCGGCGGGTGTCGACGAGCACCACCGCGCCGACGGCGCCGCGCACCAGCTCGTCCCACAGGAACCAGAACCGGTCCTGGCCCGGGGTGCCGAAGAGGTACAGCACCATCTCCTCGTCGATGGTGATGCGGCCGAAGTCCATCGCCACCGTCGTGCCGCGCTTGGTGCCCGCGACGGGTCCCGGGTGGTCGAGGCCGAGGCTCTCGACGGTCATCTCGGCCTCGGTGCGCAGCGGCTCGATCTCCGAGATGGCGCCGACG
>DASZJD010000084.1 GCA_035948415.1 Acidimicrobiia bacterium
GCGAGCCGTGCCGGGCTCGACCCGAACGATGGGCGGTCACCAGGAGCACGCAGACGCGCATCCAGGGCGTCAGGCGTCGCATGGAGCCAGAAGACGAAGGCGTCCGACCGGAGGCGGGCACGGGCGCGTGGGGCCGTCACAACGGACGCCGCGGCCGCCACAACGTCTGGGCCCTCGCGCGCCAAGTTCTCCAGCAGAATGTCGACCTCGCGCTCGTGGAGTCGAGCCGCGCCCTCATCGATCGCGATCGCCCCGGCCGTGCGGCCCTCACGATCCACCAACCCCTCGTCGTTGTCCCTGAATGGCCAACCGAGGCTCGCCGCCACGAGACGCCCCACAGTGCTCTTACCGGCACCCATGGTACCGACGAGGACGACATGGCGTTCCAACTTCAACTCCCGCGCGAGTCACACCGGATGGGCCCTTGCACGGCGGCGATGACCTCACGCCGACGTGACCACCCCTTGTTCGTCAACCAGTGACCGGGATCCTGCACTCATCTTGCCATCGGCCGGAGAACTCGGTAGACGTCGCTTCCCGCTCCGCTTCGGGACTCCGAGAACCAACGGATCGAGGCGCGAACAAGGCACCAACGGCACCGGCACCCGGTCGTGCATACATGGGACTCAAGATGACTGGCGTCAGATCCTCAATCAGCTTCTTGTGCAGTGCCATCCCTCACTCCTTACGGCTTATGCCATCGCCGGGACGGCGGTGGTGTGCGTACGTTCGGGTAGGAGCAGCACGGCACCGACAAGGAAGGCCATGCCACCGAGGAACGTCCCCAAGTTCATCAGGGCGACGTTCCGGGGCTGGTCGCTCGCGGGGACGATGTGCGACGCAGCGGCCGAGACGCCGAACGCGATCGATCCGGCCAGATTGAGCCCGGCAATCCACCACGACAAGACGCGCGGACGCCACGACCACCGACAGTGCGACACCTCGGCCCACGCGAGCCAGCTCGCGACAAGGAAGCACAACGACCCGACGACGTCGGGTCTCCACACGAGACGATTGGTCTGTGTCGCTGAGAGCTGGTGGGACATCGCCGCAAGCGTGCTGCGGTTGAAAAATAACGTGCCGGCGAGCTGCACGAGAGTCGCCCACCAGTCGATGCGTCGGGGCTCCCATATCAACCAACGACGGTCTGCTCCCGTGTCGCCAGACAGGCTGCCGGGCGCATTCCCGACCTCGAAGTACTGCAGACATGCGGCGCTCGTGAAGAAGAGCGATCCAATGAAGAACGTGATGCCGTCGCCTGCTCCCCCGACAGCGTCTACGTACCCTGGCGCGGCACCAAGCACGAAGCACAGCGACCCGAACGCGAACAGAATGCCGATCCACCAGCCGATCGCTCCCGGAGCCCACCATGTCGAGCCGCTCCCCTGGTCGAGCAATGAGTGCAGCTTCCGCTGTTCTCGCGACGTCCCAGTGTTATTCATAACATCAGGACGCAGGAAACTGGCGAGTGACGAACGGGCCCGGCTGCGCCTCGTCAGGGCGCGTCCGGCCGGTCGGAGCCTCGGCTGCCGACAGCCGGGGGGCACTCTCTTCAGTCGATGTGTTCGTAGTTCACCGCGCCGCGGTCGAGCCTCCGGGACGCATTCATACCCCCGCAGACTGTGGCACAACTGTGGAGCCCGAACCAGATCCCAGTTCGCGTACCGCCGCGTGGGCATTGCGGTTCCGTCAGGCGATGTGGCAGTGGATCATGCGTGATTGCTCCGAGTGGGAGTGCTGGTCGGTGCTGTCGAGGGCGAGATAGCACAGGCGGCGAATTGGGCTTCGACGCGGTTGGGCCAGCTCGCATAGAGCGGGATGTAAGCGAACTTGAACCATCCCAGGGCGGTTCAGTAGGGGAACGCGCCTGCGGCGAGTATGTGGTTGGGGACTTTCATTGACGGCTGTGCGATCGAAGGGACAAACTCAAGGGCGCCATTCGGCCTATAAGTGTGTTCGTCTTCCTGGCCTCTGGACCCCGGGCTGGGCCGTCAGCAGTGGAGGCGGAGGCATGCCTGGCGGTCATCGCGACCACTTACATTTGACTCAGCCGGCTCAGCGTTTCCGCACTGGCTCGCCGCACGAAGAAGGCAAGGCAGCAAGCCCACGGTTGCTCAACACCAAACTCGAGCCACCTCCCCTGCCGGCACATGTGGTTCGTTTCTTCGGGCACCGCTTTCACCGCGCCTGGCGGGTCGCGCTTCTCACCGGCGGTCCCGGCGCCGGCAAGACCCTCGCTGCTCGACATCGTTCGAACAGGCCACCGGTTCCCTCGCAGGGTGGCTCACGCTCGAGTCGAGTGATGACAATCCAGCGCGGTTCTGGCGTTACGTCGTGGCCATGCTCGAGGGCGCGGCGGACGCTGAGTTCCCGGAAGTTAGCGCGCCCGTCTAAGTCGAGTGCCGAGGATCAATTCTTGTTGGCCTTGCCGAACGAAATCGCAGCCCTCGCCACCAAAGTGCTTCTGGTACTCGACGACCTCCACGATCCGCGTCCCAGTCAGTTTCAGGCAGCTTGCCTTCTTCCTATCCGCCGACCCCCAAGTCCAAATGAACTGACCCAAAGGGAGTGTCGTAGTGGCTGAGAAACGACCAAACATCCTGGTTCTGTTCGGCGATGACATCGGCTGGTGGAACATCAGCTACAACAGCCGTGGCCAGATGGGCTACCACACGCCGAACATCGACCGCATAGCCAACGAGGGCATCGCCTTCACCGACTACTACGGACAGCAGAGCTGCACGGCGGGACGGGCTGCGTTCATCACGGGGCAGAATCCGATCCGTACGGGACTGACGAAGGTCGGCATGCCCGGGGCCGACGTCGGCTTGCAAGCCGAAGACCCGACCATCGCCGAGATGCTCAAGCCGCTTGGCTACGCGACCGGCCAGTTCGGCAAGAACCACCTAGGCGACAAGAATGCGTACCTGCCGACCGCGCATGGGTTCGACGAGTTCTTCGGCAACCTCTATCACCTGAACGCAGAAGAGGAGCCGGAACTTCCGGACTATCCCACGGACCCGTCCTTCAGGGAACGCTTCGGACCACGAGGCGTCATGCACAGCTGGGCGACCGATACCGAAGACCCGACCGACGATCCACGATGGGGCAAGGTCGGCAAGCAGAAGATCGAGAACACGGGTCCGCTCACGATCGAGCGCATGGGAACCGTCGACGACGAGATCACCGAAGCCGCGTTGGGATGGATCGACAAGACACACCAGGAAGGGAAGCCGTTCTTTCTCTGGTACAACACGACGGCCATGCACTTTCGCACCCATATCACCGAAAAGACGCGGGGAAAGAGCGACGGACAAGGCGATTATGCCGACCGGATGGTCGAGCACGACGAGAACATCGGCAAGATGCTCGACAAGCTCGACGAACTCGGCATTGCCGAAGAGACCATCGTCATCTATACCACCGACAACGGGCCGCACTACAACAGCTGGCCCGACGGCGGAATCACCCCATTCGCGCACGAGAAGGACACAAACTGGGAAGGCGCGTGGCGCGTGCCCGCGTTTGTGCGTTGGCCTGCAAAGCTCGAGGCGGGCACTGTGCTCAACGGCATTGTCACCCACCAGGACTGGGCGGTGACGCTCCTCGCTGCCGCCGGAGTGCCCGATATCAAGGACAAGCTCCTCCACGGCTACGAGATGGACAGCAAGACTTTCAAGGTCCACCTCGACGGATGGAACATGCTCCCGTA
Source organism: Acidimicrobiia bacterium (assembly GCA_035948415.1). NCBI lineage: Bacteria > Bacillati > Actinomycetota > Acidimicrobiia > Acidimicrobiia bacterium. Next base: position 3,713 of record DASZJD010000084.1, read on the forward strand.
CTTCATGGGAGACGTCGCTGACAGCCCGCGTCCGTTCTTCTTCTACTTCAGCGACGACGGAGACGTCATCGCAGTCCGCTTCGGGGACTGGAAGATGACGTTGAGGGAGCAGCGTGCCAAGCAGCTGAGCTGCTGGATCGAGCCGTTCGTACCGTTGCGCATCCCGCACATTTTCAACCTTCGGCGCGACCCCTTTGAACGCGCACTCGAGAACTCGAACACCTACTACGACTGGATGCTCTCCCACGCCTTCCTGCTCTACGAGATGCAGGCGATCGTGGCCGGGCAAGCTCAGGAGTTCACCGAGTTCCCGCCGCGCCAGAGGCCAGCTTCGTTCAATTTGGACGCGGTGATGGCACAGGTCACGACGGCATTGACCGAGCACCACTAGCTAGGCCGTCGGACAGAAGTGACACCAAGTGGCTTTACTCGAACTGGCGGCCCGGCAGGCCGCCAAACACCAGTGCGTGGACTCTCGTCGTCGGGGACCGTCGAAATTGATGGGATGCTGATGGGATCCGGTCGGCGCGTCCGTGCGGGAAAGCCCCGCTGACGTGCGAGGATAGGTGGGGACTGTCAGCGCGATCCTCTTCGACTTCTACGGAACGCTCGCCGAGGCGACCCAGTGGGTCTCCATCGACGTGGTGCTCGCCGAGCACGGGTACGAGCTCCCGGTTGACGTTCGGGACCGGTGGTGGAACGACGGCATCGACGGGATCGAGCACCTCGAGCATTCCCATAGCCGTGACCACTACGTGGCCTGGCAACGCGAGCGGCTCCTCGGGATGCTCTCCGAGACGGACGTGCACCCGGGCGAGTACGAGGTGATCCTCGAGAAGCTGCGCCAGGGGACCGAGACGAGGGTGCTCGAGCCGTACCCCGACGCGCACCCGGTGCTCGATGCACTCCGCCGCTGCGGCACCGCCCTCGCGATCTGTTCGAACTGGGACTGGGACCTGCTCGACGCACTCGAGGAGGTGGGGGTGCGAGACCGCGTCGACGTGGTCGTGTCGTCGGCGTGGGCCGGCGCTCGGAAGCCTCACCCACGGATCTTCGAGCACACCCTGGACAAGCTCGGTGTCGGTGCTGCCGACGCACTGTTCGTGGGCGACACCTGGGGGCCCGACGTCGTCGGTCCTCGGGCCGTCGGGATGACGGCCCTGTACCTTCGGCGGGAGGGCCGTTGGCCCGACGACGCCGCACCCGACGACCCGGCGGCCGAAGGGGTCCCGTCAGCCCCCGACCTCACCGCCGTGCTCGACCTCGTGGAGGAGGGGGCATGACCACCGCCACCAGCACGCGCGCCCGGCTCGACCTACCCGACACCGTGGCCCGGCTGCGGGCCACCTTCGAGTCGGGACGGACCCGACCGCTCCGCTGGCGCCGCGACCAGCTCGAGGCCCTGCGGGCCATGCTCGTCGAGCGCGAGGCCGACCTGCTCGCGGCGCTGAAGGCGGACCTCGGGAAGCCCCCGACCGAGGCGTGGGCCACCGACGTGGGGTTCGTGATCAGCGAGATCACCCACGCCCTGCGACACCTCCGAGCGTGGTCCCGTCCGGAGCGGGTCTGGGCCCCGATGGTCACCCGACCGGCGTCGGCCCGCATCGTTCGCGAGCCGGTCGGCGTGGCGCTCGTGATCGCACCCTGGAACTACCCGGTCCAGCTGCTGCTCTCGCCGCTCGTCGGCGCCCTCGCGGCCGGGAACTGCGTGGTCGGCAAGCCCTCCGAGGTCGCCCCGGCCACCGCCGCCGCGCTGGCGGAGCTGCTCCCGAAGTACCTCGACACCGACGCCGTCGCCGTCGTCGAAGGTGGCGTCGCCGAGACCCAGGCGCTCCTCGCGCAGCGATTCGACTACATCTTCTATACGGGCAACGGTCGTGTGGGGCGGATCGTCATGGAGGCGGCCGCCCGGCACCTCACGCCGGTGACCCTCGAACTCGGCGGCAAGAGCCCAGTCATCGTCGACGACGACACCGATCTCGCCGTCGCGGCGCGTCGCGTCGCGTGGGGCAAGTACCTCAACGCGGGACAGACCTGCATCGCGCCCGACTACGCGCTGGTCGTCAAGGGCCGCGAGGACCAGTTCGTCGAGCACGTGCGTCGCGCCATCTTCGACTTCTACGGTGCCGACCCGAAGGCGAGCCCGGACTACGGGCGCATCGTGAACGACCAGCACCTGCGCCGGCTGGCCGGTCTCCTCGAAGGTGGCCAGCCGACCGTCGGCGGCGGCGTGGACGAGGCGGATCGCTACGTCGCCCCCACAGTCCTGCAGCGAGTCCGCGAGGACGCGCCGGTGCTCCAAGACGAGATCTTCGGCCCGATCCTCCCCGTGGTGCCCGTCGACGACGTGGATGCGGCCGTCGCCTACGTGAACGCGCACGAGAAGCCTCTGGCGCTCTACCTCTTCACCCGCTCGCACGCCACGCGGGACCGGGTGCTCGAGCAGACGACGTCTGGCGGCGTGGCGGTGAACGCCACCATGTACCAGGTCGCGGTCCCGGGGCTGCCGTTCGGGGGCGTCGGGCCGAGCGGCATGGGCGCGTACCACGGCAAGGCCAGCTTCGACACCTTCAGCCACGCCAAGAGCGTGCTCCGCAAGCCGGGGAAGCCCGACCCCGCGCTGGCCTATCCGCCGTACACGGCCACGAAGGACCGGCTGATCCGTCGGTTCCTGTAGCGACCGCCCACGCTCGCGAGCGACGCGGGTCAGTGCGCCGAGCGACGGTCGCGCTTGGCCGCGTACATCGCCGCGTCGGCCGCCGAGACGAGCGCGTCGGCCGTGGCCTCACGCCGCCCCGCGTACGCCACGCCGACGCTGGCGCGGAGCTCGATCGGCGAACCCCCGATCCGGAGCTGACCCTGGACCGCCGCCGCGATGCGATCCGTGATCGTCTTGGCCTCGTCGGCCCCGGCCACGTCAGGGCACACGACGAGGAACTCGTCGCCGCCGAGCCGGCCGACGAAGTCGCCGTGCCGAACCGCCCGGGTCAGACGCTCCCCCACGACGATGAGCAGCTCGTCGCCCACCGCGTGCCCGTGCCGGTCGTTCACGGCCTTGAAGTTGTCGAGGTCCACGAAGATCACGGCCGTGTAGCCGTCGTCGCCCTGGGCGAGCGTCGCCTCGAGCGAGCTCATCACCGTCGCTCGGTTCAGACACCGCGTGAGCATGTCGATCGTCGCTCGTCGTTCGAGCTCGGCTTGCAGCTGGGCGCTCTCGGTCACGTCCTCGAGCGAGACGATCGCTCCCGTCACCGCCCCCTCGTCGGTGAGGGCACGCACGCGGGCCAGGCACCGGCGGAGGCTCTGGTCGCCGTGGCGCTGGACCTGGACCTCGAGATCAGCGTCGGCGCCGTCGCCGACGGCGGCCGCGATCGCGGCGCGGAAGGCGGCCCAGTCGTCGCGAACGACGGCGCCGAACTGCGCGTCGACCGCGTCCGAAGGGGGCTGGCCCAGGATCTCCTCAAGCCGGGCGTTGGTGTACACGACCGCGCCGTCGCGGTCGATTTGAACCAGCCCGCTCGGGAGCGCCTCCGCGAGGCGTCGGAACAGCTCCTCGCGCTGGCGCAGCGCCTCCTGGGCCCCGACCTCGTCGGACACGTCGATCATCTCCGCGGCGACGAAGGCCCGGCTCGGGTCGTCGAGGAAGTTGTGGTTCGTGACCTCCAGCCACACCCACGACCCGTCCGACCGACGATGGCGAAGCCGGACCCGCGGCCCGTTGTCGCCCGCGGCCAGCATCGCCATCCAGGCCCGAATCGCACGCTCCTGGTCGTCGGGGTGGATCAGCTCCAGCGACCTGCGGCCGACGAGGTCGTCGGCCGCCCAACCCAGGATCTGGCTCAGGGCCTCGTCGACGTCGACGAACACGGCCGCCTCGTTCTTCCGTGCCCGCGCCAGCCGAGGCGGCGACGCGTCGACCTCGACGCCCGCGGCGAGGGTCTCACGGGCGCTCGGCCCGATGAGGACGCCGAGGTACACGCCGTGGCGATGCCGAGCGTCGAAGTAGTGGACGACGACTCGCTCGTGTGGAGCTGCGGCCAGTCGCACGACCGCTCGGCCCGCGCCCGTCGTCCGCGTCCGCTCCCACGCCTCGATGATGCGCTCCCAGTCCTCGGGGACGACGAAGTCCATCGCCGAGCGGCCGGGGAGCGTCCCGTGGCCGTTGCGGGTCAAGGAATCGGGGATCGGGACGAAGATCCCGTCGGCGCCGATGGCGGCGATGAGCGCCGTGGGCTGCTGCTCGAGCAGGGCTTCCCAGCCGACCTCGAGGGCGGCCTCGTCGAACAGGGGCGGCCCGTCCATGGAGGATTCTTCGACCTCGGGGCCGTGCCCCTTGACGCCGAGGAGGCCGGCGCCCGAAGGCCCGAGGACCGGCCCCGGCGGGGGCGCGGGCGCCGTGCTCGGGGCGGTCAGTCGTAGGCGCGCAGCTCGATCGTGTTGTCGTCGGGGTCGCGGACGTAGAGGCTCGTGGCGTACCCGCGGGCGCCGAACAGCCCGCCGACGGGCCCGTCGCCGACCACGTCGAAGCGTCCCGAGGCGGCGAGCACGCCGAGGTCCGTGGGCTCGAGGACCAGGCAGAGGTGGTCCACGTTCACGCCGGAGCGATCGGCGGCGAGGAGGTCGATGATCGTGGCGTCGTCGACGCGCACCGACGGGAACGGGGCGGTGCCGGCCCGCCACTCGTCGACGCGAACGGGCTGGAGCCCGAGCTCCTCGACGTACCAGTGGAGCGACCGATCGACGTCCTGGCAGTTCAGGACCACGTGGTCGAGCCCGCGGACGCGCACCATCCGCGTCTACCCCCGCGGCAGCCCGAGGATGCGCTCGCTGACGATGTTCTTCTGCACCTCGGAGGTCCCGCCGGCGATCGACGCCGCGCCGCTCCAGAGCCACTGGCGCTGCCACTTGCCGCCGCCGGGCAGGTCGTGCGCGCCGCGCCAGAGGGGCGCGGCCTCGCCGCAGAGCTCGACGGCGTGGCTCGAGAGGTGCTGGGTCATGTCGCTCCACGCCAGCTTGACCCAGCTCGTCTCGGGTCCGGGCTCGGTGCCGCGGGCGAGCCGCGAGAGGGTTCGCCAGTTGTGCAGCCGGAGGACTCGCAGCTCGACGAACGACTGGGCGAGCCCGTCGGCGGCCTCGACGCGGTCGAGGACGCCCTGGTCGTGGGCCAGGCGGTAGAGCTCGTCGAGGTACGCCTCGTGGACGACCTGCTCCTTGAAGGCGAAGACGGTGCCGCGCTCGTGGGACAGGGTCGTGCTGGCGACCATCCAGCCCTGGTGCAGGCCGCCGACGAGCTGGTCGGCGGGCACGTACACCTCGTCCAGGAACACCTCGTTGAACTCGGCCTCGCCGGTGAGCTGGACGAGCGGGCGAACGTCCACGCCGGGGCTGTCGAGGTCGATGACCAGGTACGAGATCCCGCGGTGCGGGGGTCCGTCGGGGTCGGTACGGGCCAGGCAGATCCCCCACCGCGACCACTGGGCGTAGCTCGTCCACACCTTCTGGCCCGACACCAGCCAGCCGCCCTCGACGGCGGTGGCCCGGGTGGCGAGCGAGGCGAGGTCCGAGCCGGCGCCCGGCTCCGAGAACAGCTGGCACCACAGCTCGCTGGCGTCGAGGATCGCCGGCAGCCAGCGGTGCTTCTGCTCGTCCGTGCCGAAGGCCAGGAGCGTCGGGCCGACGTTGTTGACGCCCACCCGGTTCACCGGCTGGGGGGCCCGTGCGCGCGCGTACTCCATGTTGAGGATCGCCACCTGCACCGGCGACGCGCCCCGCCCCCCGTACTCGACGGGCCACTGGATCCCGACCCACCGGTCCCGAGCCAGCGTGGCCTGCCAGCGGCGACCCCACTCGACCTCCTCGTCGAGCGAGTCGAACGGCGCCGGCAGCTCGAGGTGCTCGGCCATCCAGGCCCGGACCTCAACGGCGAAGGCCTGCTCCTCGGCCGTGAAGGCCAGGTTCACAGGTCCCAGAAGCGGGCCCGGCCGTGCTGGACGAAGGACCGGTGGAGCTCCTGTTCGTCGGCGGCGGTGAAGGCGCGATAGGTCGCGTCGTGGCGGCCGCGAACGAAGACGGGGTCGTCCCCGACGCGGTCGTGGCGCCACTTCTGGTGCACGAGGGCGCGCTTCACGATCTTGTTCGTGCCCGTCGTGGGCGGGTCCCGCAGCACCCGCACGTACCGCGGCCGCCACTTCGGCCCGACCGCGCCCTGGGCGTCGAGCCACGCCGCGAAGGCGTCGGGGTCGAAGGCGGCGCCCGGCGCGACGACGAGCCCAGTCATGACCTGGTCGCCGGCCTGGTCGTCGGGCACCCCGTAGACGGCCGCGAGCACCACCGACGGGTAGCGCGCGATCGCCGACTCGACGGGCTGGGCCGGGAAGTTCTCGCCGTCGACGCGGAGCCAGTCGGCGTTGCGCCCCGCGAAGTAGAGGTAGCGGTCCTCGTCGAGGTAGCCGAGGTCACCGGTCCAGTACCAGCCGAACCGGAGCGTGCGCTCGTTGGCGTCCGCGTTGTTGTAGTAGCCCTCGAAGGGCCCGGCGCCGGCGGTGTTGACGATCTCGCCCACGCACGCGTCGGCGTTCAGCAGCGTCCCGTCGGGGCCGAACCGGGCAACCGCCAGCTCGCGGCCGTCGTCGTCGACGACCTTGACGTGCTCGGCGACCTGCCCGAGGGCGCCCGCCCGCGCTTCGACCTCCCGGTTCACCGCGACCCCGCCCTCGGTCGCCCCGTAGGCGTCGATGACGTCGACGCCGAAGCGCCGGGCGAACGTGTCGACGATCTCCGGCGCCCCCTCGTTCCCGAACGCGACCCGCAGGGGATTGTCGGCGTCGTCGGGCCGCTCGGGTGTGGCCAGGAGGTAGGCGAGGGGCTTCCCGGTGTAGTTGAAGTACGTGGCGCCGTATCGGCGCACGTCGGCGAGCCACCGGGAGGCGCTGAAGCGCCGGGCCAGGCCGACGGACGCGCCGCACACGATCGATGGGGCCCAGCCGACCATCAGCGCGTTGGAGTGGAACAGCGGCATGCAGACGTAGCCGACGTCCTCGGCGCTGAGGTCCATGATGATCGTCATGCGCGTGCCGGTCACGAGGAAGCGCCGCTGCGTGCAGATCACCGCCTTCGGGGCGTCGGAGGTGCCCGAGGTGAAGATGAGCGCCCACCGGGTGTCGGGATCGGGCTCGAGACCCGGGTCCTCGTCGGGGGCGTCGGGGAGGGCCGCCGCGAGGTCCTCACCGAGCCGGGCGGGTGGGTCGTCGTCGTCGGCGAACCGGCGGCTCGTCAGCACCGCCGGCAGCCGGTCGGCGATCGGCTCGAGCAGCGTGACGTGACGGGGCTCGGTGATCACGAGCCCGCAGTGCGTGTGGGTGAGGTCGCGCAGCAGGTGCTCGCCGCGGCGGGTGTGGTTGAGGCCGACGACCGTGGCCCCGATGAGGGCGGCGGCGCCGAGGGTGAAGAGGTAGTCGGGCGTGTTGTCGAGGAGGACGCCGACGTGCGCGGGCGACCCGGGGTCGAGCCGGCCGCGCAGCAGCTCGGCGAAGCGCCGGGACTCGTCGAGGACCTCGGCGTGGCTCCAGACCTGGTCCCCGAACTTCACCGCCGGCCGGTGCGCCCGGTCGGGGTCGGCGGCGTTCCCACGCAGCAGCGCGGCCGCGTTTGCCGCGGGCATAGGCGCCTCGCCCGGCGCTGGCACCCGGCGGCCGCGCAACGAGCCCCCGGGCGCTGACACGTCGGTCAGGTTACCGGCCGGCCCTGGCGGCGTCGGCGGCCCGCGCCGTCCGAGCGCCGGCGCTACGCGGTCCGGCCGTCGCGGCGCGCCGCCCGCAGGGCCCGCCCGATGTCGAGCAGGTGATGCTGGCCCTCGTGCACGACGTTGCGAGCCATCCAGTCGACGCTCATGTCGAGGTCCTCGCGCACGCCGATCCGCGACCAGCCGTCGGCGGGGACCGCCTCGAGCTCGGCGGCGAGCGCGGCGGCGCGGGCGGCGAGCTCGTCCCCGACGACGCTGGGGTCCTGGCGGTTGTACGCCTGGTCGACCGCCCGCTGGTCCCGGTTCATCCTCGGAAACGACGGCCGGTCCTCGGCCAGCGTGACGCGGATGCGGGCTTCGTAGAGCGCGAACGAGTCGCGCACGTGGCACGCGTACTCGAGGGCGGACCAGCGCCCCGGGGCCGGCCTCGACCGGAGCAGCCGCTCCAGGTCCTCGCCGGGCAGGGAGCGCTCCATCGGGACGCGGTACCGCGGTGGGAGGGCTCGAACCGTCGCCGCGCTGGCGGCCGGGGCGCAGTCGTCGTAGGCGAACCCGCACTCGGGACAGACGAAGCCCGGCTCGGGCCGGGTCCACGGGCCGTCGGCGATGCTCATCGTGCTCGGCGCAGCGTACGCGCGCCCCGGCCGGGGTCACGAACACGTTCCTAGACTCGCCCGCGATGGAGGACCGTCGCACCGCCGGGCTGTACCTCGAGATGGTCGACGGGCCCGCAGGGGCGTACGTCGACGCGCGCGTCCCCGCCGTCCTCGAGGTTCCCGGCGTCCAGCGGGCGACGTGGTGGCAGAACGCCCGGCCCGGCCGCGACGACCTGCCCCGCGTGCTGCCCGAGTTCGGGCTCCTCGGCGCGTACGAGGTCGAGGACGGGTTCTCGCCACCCGCCTGCCCGGCCGGCGTCGCCGGTCATCACTTCCGGCGCACGCCGCGACCGGGTCAGGGGCGGCTCACCGGAGGGCCGACGGTCGGCCTGTCCCTCGTGCTCATCAGCCCGCGCGACCCGACGCGAGCCCAAGAGCTGCGCGACTGGGCCGACTTCGTGCACATTCGCCACATCGCGGAGGCGGCGGTGCCCGGCTACACCATGATCACGCCGTACGAGCACGTGGACGGCGGCGACCCGCGGTTCCTGCACTTCTACGAGATGGACACCGAGGATCCCGAGGCGTCCTTCCAGGCCATGACGCCGCTCGTGCGCGAGCGCCTCGACGGCCCGGCGTTCGGGGCCTGGGCGGGACACGAGACCCTGCGGATCATGTACGTCAACAGCTTCCGGCGCGTCGGTGCGCGTGCCGCGTGACCGACTTCTTCGACGTCGTCCGCTCGCAGCGCGCCTGCCGCGCCTTCGCGCCAGCGCCGGTCGACGACGCCACGCTGGCTCGAATCCTCGACGCGGCCACCTACGCGCCCAGCGCCGAGAACCGCCAGCCGTGGGTCTTCGTCGTCGTGCGCGACGCGGCGCTGCGGGGGCACGTGCACGACCTGACCCAGCGGGCCTGGGAGGACGGCGGCCGGGACTTCGCCACCCGCCGGCTGACGTCGGGGCTCCTCGCCGACGTCGAGCACGGGATCGCGGGGGGCGGCTACCGGGCGGCCCCGGTGCTCGTCGTGGTCGCCGCCGACACCGATCGGTGCCACCCGGCCACCGTCCCGGCCTCGATCTTCCCCGCGGTCCAGAACCTGTGCCTGGCCGCGCAGGCGCTCGGGCTGGGGTCGGCGCTGACCACCCTCACCACCACCTTCGCGGTCGAGCTCGGCGCCCTCCTCGAGCTCCCGGCCCCCGTGGTGGCCCAAGCCGTCGTCCCGGTCGGCCACCCCGCCCGACGCCTCGGGCCGCCACGACGCGAGCCGTTCGCGGCGCACGCGTTCCGAGACCGCTTCGGCGTGCCGTGGTGAGCACGCCGCCGGGCGGTCGGGGTTGAAGGTGGCCGTCGACGGGATCCTGCACCTGTCGCTCCCGGTCCGCGACCTCGCCGAGGCGCGTGCCTTCTACGTCGACGTGCTCGGCTGCCGGCCCGGCCGACGCCGCGAGCGCTGGGCCGACGTGTGGTTCTTCGGGATGCAGCTCACGCTCCAGGACCAGCCGGACGCGGTCGTGCCCGAGTCGGAGCGCGGCGCTCGCCACTTCGGGGTGACGCTGCGCCGCGACCAGCTCGACGCCCTCGTGCGGCGCCTGCGCGCCCACCCCGTGCGATGGGTGCGCGAGCCGACGACCGACTACGCCGGCACGTCGCAGGAGCAGACGAAGGCGATGATCCTCGACCCGAGCGGCAACGCGATCGAGCTGAAGGCGTACGTCGACGCGCCGGCCGCGCTCGAGACGCCGGCGGCGGCGTGGCGCCCCGGTCGGAGCCCGTGACCCCTACCGGAGCGTCAGCCGGCGGCACGACCGATGAGTCTCGGCCCGACCGGTCGTCGAATCCCAGCACGAGCACGAGGCGCCGGCCCCCCGGCGCGGAAGGAGCCACCCACCATGGGCCAGCCCGTCGTCCACTTCGAGGTCATCGGGACCGACGCCGAGAAGCTGCGGTCGTTCTACGCCGACCTCTTTGACTGGAAGATCAACGCCGACAACCCGATGAACTACGGGCTCGTCGACCGCGAGAGCAACGTCAACGCCGACGGCGTCGGGATCGGCGGCGGCATCGGGGCCGGACCCGAGGGGTATGCGGGGCACACCACCTTCTACGTCGAGGTGCCCGACGTCGAGGCCGCGCTGAAGCGGGCCGAGAGCCTCGGCGGCACTCGGATGATGGGCCCGGAGACCGTCATGGACCAGCTCGTGATCGGCCAGTTCGGCGACCCCGAGGGCCACGTCGTCGGGGTCGTCCACTACCTGTCGTAGCGCGGCGCGGCCCCCCGAGCCGCCCGCCGCCGGCCGCCTCGCGAGCCGAGTCCGGCGGCCGGGCTCAGACCGCGACCGTCGCGCCGCTCGCCGCCGCCGACGCCCGGATGGCGTCGAGGACCCGCATCTCGGCGACCCCGTCGACGAAGCTCGGCAGCGGCACCGCGGCTGACGGCGCGCGTCCCTCGACGCCGGCCCGCAGCGCCTCGCAGAGGCGGGTGAAGGGGCCGAGCTCGAGGTGGGTGAAGCGGTGCCGGGGGTCCGCGCTCGCAGGCGGCGGCTCGGGGAGCGCGAGGTCGGGCGGGATCTCGAGGCGCCGGCTCCCCGCCGCGTCGGCGATCCAGGCCTCGGATCCGTCGACCCAGGCGCTGCCCCGGGTGCCGGCGACCCGCGTCAGCCCGCTGACGGGGCCCCACGCCGCGGCGGTCTGCTGGAGCACTCCGTCGACACCGGCGCGGAGCCGGAAGCGCACCGTGAAGGTGTCCTCGGCCACCCCCCGCCGGTCGGACACGGTCGGCAGGCGGGCGCTGACCTCGGCGAACTCGCCGAGCCACGCCCGCACCTGGTCCACGACGTGCGAGCCGGACGCGCCGAGCCAGCCGCCACCGGCGGTGGCGTCGAACCACCACCACGGTGTGGGCGCGTCCGGCGCGGCGACGAGGGGCACGAACTGGACCAAGGAGGCCAGCCGCACCTGGCCGAGGCGACCCTCGGCGATGGCGCGCCCGACCACGGCCCGCTCGGGGGCGAACCGGAACTCGTGCCCGACGAGGTGCGTCACGCCCGCGCGCTCGGCCGCTCGCAGCATCGCCGCGGCCTCCGCCTCATCGAGCGCGAACGGCTTCTCGCAGAGCACGTGCTTGCCCGACTCAGCGGCGGCGATGGCGATCGGCGCGTGGGCGTTCGGCGGCGTCGCGATCGTCACCGCGACGACGTCCGAGCGGGCCAGCGCCGCGTCGACGTCGGTCAGCGCGTGCGGCACGTCGACCCGGTCGGCCCGGCGGCGGGTTCGCTCGGCGTCGCGGCCGACCAGCGCGACGATCTCGAACCCGGCGGCCCGGAGGGCGGGGACGTGGACCCGGGTTCCGAACCCGGTCCCGACGACGGCGGCGCCCGGTCGGCTCACCCGACGGCGGGACGAGCCGTCGCCCCAGTGTCCACGTCAGAACGGTCGGGTCACCGCGCGCGTCGGCCCGAAGCTGTGGAGGGCGAGCGCGTGCAGGTTCCCGAGGCCGCCGCAGACCATCACGAGCATGTGGGTCGGGTCCTCCACGAGGTGCACCATCCCCTCTCGGTCGACCCGACCGTGCTCGTGCGCCTGCTGCTGGTGCGGCGCCGGCCACCAGGTCACCGGCAGGGCCGCGTGGGTCCAGAGCCGCTCCTGTACGTCCTCGATCGCCGGGTAGGCGGCGGCGATGAGGTCGGCCCACGGCGGCGCCAGGCAGACCATGATCTCGGCCCCGTGGTACCCCGAGATGAACGCGTTGGTGCCGGGGAAGGCGAGCGACTTGCCCACGATCTCGAGCAGGTCGACGCCGTTGTCGGCGACGATGTCGGCCACGTCGATCGTGCCGGTGCAGCCGTGCACGGTGACCGCGTCGCCGGGCACGCCGCGGCGCGCCGCCAGGGGCGCCCACGGCGATCGCTCCTCCCACTCTCCGACGACGATGCCGGCGACGCGCCCGGGCGAGCCGAACACGCTCTTCGAGGAGACGCCGACGACCTGACCGCCGATGTTGCGCATGACGAGGCGGGTGGCGCGCCCGATCGCGGGGCCAGGCCCGGCCTGGCCGCCGAAGCAGCCGGCGTCGTACGGGACGCCGAGGCGGTCCCGGCTCGGCCCGTTCACGAACAGGCCGGGGACCACGCACGACGTCGTGGTGTTGAGCGCGAAGAGGTTCAGGATCGGGTCGGCCATGGCCTCGATCGACGCGCAGAGCAGCGGCATGGCGTCGGCCGGCATCCCGGCCATCACCGCGTTGATCGCCACCTTCTCGACCGTCGCCCGCCCGTTGCGGGGCGGCAGGTCGCAGAGGCACTCGTCGGGGAAGCGGCCCGAGCTGGCGACGTGCCCGCGGACCCGCGCCTCGGTGGGCGGGATGAGGGGGAGGCCGTCGCCCCAGCCGGCGTCGGTGGCCAGCTTCGTGAAGGCGGCCGGGTCGTCGTCCACCTCGAGGCGGGCGCTCGCCAGCCACTCGATCGTGCAGCCCTCGGGGCCGCAGTCGACGCGCGACGCGATGCGGCTCCCGGTCACCGGTCGCGCCACCCGCCCACGCTCACCCCGACGCGCCGATGGTGGCGAGCAGCGCCGGCCAGTGCTCGGCGGCGATGGCCCGCACGTCGGCCTCGCGACGGGTCTCGAGCGGGTACGGCAGCACGTGGACGCGCAGCCCGCCCCGCCCGGCGTTCGCGGCCATCGTGTGGGCCAGGGACTCGAACTCTGCGGTTACGACGACGACCGCCGTCTTCCCCTCGCGGGCGGCGGCCACGGTGTCGTGGACGCTCCACGAGGTGCAGGAGCCTCAGTTGCCCAGCCCGACGATGGCCACGTCGACGTCGGCGGCGAAGTCGTCGAGCTCGCGGAACGTCCGCTCCCCCGCCTCGCCGATGCGGTTCCCGGCGGTCCAGACCCGAACCGTCGCGCCCGCGGCGTCGAGGTCCTTCCGCCACTCGTCGATGACCCACTCCCACGACTGCCACGTCTCGTCGGTGCGCAGCCCGACGCGGCGACCCGCCAGCGGCCCCGCGTCGGGACCCGGGTCGGGCGACACCTCGGGTGGCGCGGCCGTCGGGTCGAGGATGGTGATCTTTGCCATCGCGTCTCGCCTCTCGTTGGTGCGCTCCCGATCGTAGTGAGCGGCCGCAGCCGTCGCGACCAGCCACGACGCGCCGGTTCGCTGCCATGATGGGGCCGCCGGCGGAGGAGCGCGCGTGCGAGCAGTCGACCAACCCGAGCCCCGCCGCGCCGCGCCGGGCGACGACCTCCGGCTCGGCGCCGGCCGGTGACCGCCGCCGCGCCCCCGCTCGGCGTCGACGAGCTGACGGCGCCGTGGCTGGCCGGCGCGCTCGGCGCCCCCGTCACCGACGTCGAGGTGCTCGACGCCCACTCGGGCACGACCGGGCGCGTGCGCCTGGCCGTCACCTACGAGGGCGGGGCGACGAACGGGCCGGCGTCGGTGTTCGTGAAGCTCGCGCCCTTCGACGAGCGCCAGCGGCGCTTCGTCGACGCCGTCGGGCTCGGCGTGGCCGAGGCGACCTTCTACCGGGACGTCGCCGCCTCGACCCCGGTGCGCGTCCCCCGGGTGTGGCACGCCGCCGTCGACGGGGGCCGCTACGTGATGGTGCTCGAGGACCTGGAGGCGAGCGGGTGCCGCTTCCCCCGTCCCGACGACGCCGACGTCGGGGAGCTCGCCGGCCGGATCGTGGACGAGCTGGCGGCCCTCCACGCCCGGTTCTGGGGATCGGAAGCGCTGCGAACGGGCCCGCTCGCGTTCGTCCGCCAGGGCGCCCGGCTCGCCTTCGGCGGCGGCGGCCCGTTCATCGCCCGCGCCGTGGACCGGTTCGCGGCCGAGATGCCGCCGGTGTTCACCCGCCTCGGGGAGCTGTACGTCGCCCGGGCACCCGAGATCGCGTCGCTCTTCGAGGTCGAGCCCCGCACCCTCGCCCACGGCGACCCGCACCTCGGCAACCTCTTCGTGGACGGGCACCGGCCGGGGTTCTTCGACTGGGGGATGGTCATGGCCCGGGCCGGCATGTGGGACGTCGCCTACGTGCTGTGCGGGTCGGTGCCGACCGAGGTCCGCCGCGCCCACGAGCAGGCGTGGATCCGCCGCTACCGGGACGGCCTGGCCGCCGGCGGCGTGGCGCTCGACGCGGCGACGGCGTGGGATCAGTACCGGCTGTTCGCGGTGTACGCGTGGGCGTCGGCGACGTCGACGGCCGGCGTCGGGGAGCGCTGGCAGAGCGCCGCGGTCGGGCGCGGCGGGATGGCCCGGGCCACGGCCGCCGTCGACGACCTCGACGCCGTCGCCTACCTCGAGCGCCGGCTCACGGCGGCGCGCCCATGAGGGCGCGGACGCGCGCGGTGAGCGCCTGCGCCCAGCCGAGCGGATCCGCGAGCGGCCAGCCGTACTCGGGCAGGTCGAAGTACTCGACCGACAGCCGGCCCCGGTAGTCGAGGGCGTCGAGTCGGGCGAGCACGGCGCCGAAGTCCACGACCCCGGTGGGGTCGTCGACGTGCACCTGGGTGGCGCCGGGGCGACCCTGGCGCAGCTGGACGTGGTCGGCGTGCTCGAGCAGCTCGAGCGGGTCGCCGCCCCAGTCGGCGACGTGGCCGGTGTCCACGAGCAGCCGCAGCCCCGGCACCTCGGCCCGCATGGCCTCGACGGTCTCGCGGGAGCACACGGTGGCGCCGGCCCAGGGCTCGAGCAGCGCGCCGGGCGCGTCGCGGAACCAGCGCACGGTCCGCTCCCACATGCCGGGCCCGGCGCGCGGCGCCGGCGTCGAGCACCACCCGGGCTGCGGCTTCGGGAACGCGGTCGGGCAGCCGACGGGCAGCGCCAGCGTCGCGGCGTCGACGTCCACGACCACGTCGATGTGCTCGTAGCCGAGGGCGGCGGCCCGGCGGGAGCTCTCCGACGGTGACGCCGGACCGAACACCAGGTCGAGCACGCCGAGCGGGTATCGCACCCGGCGCCCCCTACTTCGACTCGCCCTGATACTCCATCCCCGACGGCATGACCATGCCGACGGTCTGGAGGTGCTGGCCCAGCACCTGGTCGAAGTGCTCGGCGACCAGCTCCGGCGTCCAGCCCCCGTCCCGCCACATGAACGCGATCTGCTTCGGGTGCTGGAACAGCGTGTAGGCGAAGTCGGTGCGCCCGAGGATCTGGCCGTTCACGTGCCCGGCCCGCTCCGAGGCGATGAACACCACGAGCGGGGCGTTCAGCGCCGGGTCCTGCTCGGGCGGCGGCGCCGACCCGGACCGCTCGAACAAGGCCGCGGTCATGCGGGTGGCGCCGGCGGGGGCGACGGCGTTCACGGTAATGCCGTACCGGCCCAGCTCGAGGGCCCAGATGAACGTGAGGCCCATCAACGCGGCCTTCGCGGCGCCGTAGTTCGTCTGACCGAAGTTGCCGCGCAGCCCGGCCGAGCTCGTGATGTTGATGATCCGCCCGTACCCGGCCTCGCGCATGGCCGCGGCGGCGTGCCGGGCGCAGTTGAACGAGCCCTTGAGGTGCACCGCGAGGACGGCGTCGAAGTCCTCCTCGGTCATCTTCGTGAGCGTCCGGTCGCGGACGATCCCGGCGTTGTTGACGAGGATGTCGAGCTGCCCGAAGGCGTCGATTGCGCTGCCGACGATGCGGGCGGCGCCGTCGAAGTCGGTGACGGAGTCGTGGCTGGCGATCGCCTGACCGCCGAGGGCGTCGATCTCGGCGCACACCTGGCTCGCCGGGTCCTCGCCCGTCCCGCCGCCGTCGAGGGTCGCGCCGACGTCGTTGACCACGACCCGGGCGCCGGCGCGGGCCATGGCGAGGGCGAACTCGCGGCCGATGCCGCGACCGGAGCCCGTGACGACGGCGACGCGCCCGTCCAGGAGCCCCACGGCGCTCAGGCCGCCGCGGTGGCGGTGCCGGTCAGCACCTCGACGCCGTCCTGGTTCGTCACCGCGCAGGCCAGGTCGACGAGGCGCTCGCCGCCCTCCTCCCGCTTCCCGGTGACCGTGGCGGTGCAGGTGAGCGTGTCGCCAGGCCACACCTGCTTCGCGAACCGGACCTGGAACCGTCGCATCGCGGTCGGGCCGAACCAGTCCTTCACGACCCGAGCCATGAGGCCGGCGGTGAGCATCCCGTGGCCGAACACCGACGGGTTGCCGACCGCGGTGGCCACGGTGTCGTCGTGGTGCATGGGGTTGAAGTCACCGGAGGCGCCGGCGTAGCGCACGAAGTTCGTGCGGGTGAGCGAGTCGACGACGAGCGGCGGGGCGGCGTCGCCGACGTGCAGCGCGTCGAACGTCGGGGCGGCCGCGGGCACGCGCGGAGCGTATCGCGGCGCCCGGAAACCTGACACGGCCGTCAGGCAAAGTACGCTCCGCGTCCGCGATGACCCCTCGGGACGGCGCCGCGGCGCGGCCCGCGGGCCGGTCCGCCGCCGGCCCCGGCTCGGGACGGGAGCTGCGCGCCCGCGGCCAGCGGACCCTGCGCCGGCTGCTCGACGCCGGCGCGGCGGTGTTCGCCGAGCGCGGGCTCCACGCCGCCCGGGTCGACGACATCGTGAAGGCGGCCCAGACCTCGCACGGCACCTTCTACCTCTACTTCGCCAGCAAGGAGGACCTGTTCCGCGCCTTGGCCGAGGACGTGGCGGCGTCGATGGCGGCGCTGGCCCGGCAGCTGCCTCCGCTGAACCCGGACCGAGACGGTTACGCCGCGCTCGTCGACTGGCTGGGCCGCTTCACCGACCTCTACGCGCAGCACGGGGCGCTGCTGCGGACCTGGACCAAGGCCGAGATCGCGGACACCGAGCTGGGGCGGGTCGGCGACGACCTCGTCGCCCAGTTCGCGCGGGAGTTGGCGACGCGCGTGCGGGCGGCGGCCCCGGACCTCGACGCACGGGTGGCGGCCTTGGCCCTGGTGGCGATGATCGAGCGCGCGGTCTACTACCAGCAGGCCGAGCAGGTCCGCGCCGACCGGGACGAGCTGGTGATCACGCTGGCGGCGGTGACGCACGCGAGCCTGTTCGGTGCCGCCGCCCGAGGGGTGACTGCCGAGGCGCCAGACCCGGTGCTACGTTCCTGACGCCAGCGTCAGCAATGACAGACCCAGGGGGGAGCATGAGGAAGACGTGTGCGGTCCTCGCCGCGGTCGGGCTCGTCGCCACGTTGATGGCGGCCCTGGCCGGGCCGGCGGGCGCGAAGGGTTCACCCGGTGGGCAGCCACCGAAAGAGAGCAAGTGCTCGAGCAAGTCCCAGAAGGGCATCGTGTACTCGATGACGCAGTTCCTGACCCAGCCGACGGCGGCCGGCAAGACCGCCTACGTGCAGGGCGGGTCGGCGCTCACGACCGTGATCGACCAGACCTTCACTGCGGCGAAGACTGCCGGGCTCGTCAAGGACACCCAGGACGACATCCCCGCGGGGATCGCCCCGAAGTGCACGGGCAAGACCACGGCCAGCTTCACCTACGACCTGCAGTACAAGGACAAGGCGACGGGGACGACGCAGGCGCCACTCGGCCTGCACAACGCTGGGGGTGCCGTCCTCGTGAAGGGCCACTGGCTCATCACCGCGCAGACGGTGTGCGACCTCACGGCGCTGTTGGGCATGGCCATCCCGAACTCGCCCTACGGCAACCAGTGCTACCAAGCCGCTGGGCTGCCGGTCCCGCCGCCCTCGTAGACGGCTCCCTGCGACGCTGAGACGGTGATCGGGCCGCTCGCCCTTCGGGGCGGGCGGCCGGTCTCCGGCGGTGTCAGCGCCGGGTCGGGCCGGCGCCGTTCCCGGACCCGCCCTCGCCGTGGATCGCGGGCAGGATCCGGTCGCTGACGTCACCGAGCTCGTCGGTGCGACCCGAGAGCTGCACCCGCCCCTTGCCCATGACCACGACGTGGTCGGCGAGGCTGAGCGCCTGACGGACGTGCTGCTCGACGACGAGCAGCGCGGTGCCGCTGGCGTGGATGGTGGCGAGGGTGGCGTACACCTCGTCGATGATGAGGGGGGCCAGGCCCAACGAGAGCTCGTCGGTGATGAGGAGCTTCGGCGCCCGCACCAGCACCCGCGCCAGCGAGAGCATCCGCTGCTCCCCGCCGGACAGCGTGCCCGCCACCTGTCGCCGCCGCTGCCCGAGCCGGGGGAACAGGTCGTAGGCGCGGCTGAGGGCCGCCCGGGCCTCCCGCCGGCCGAAGCACTGCCGGAACGTGAGCGCCAGGTTCTCCTCCACGGAGAGGGTGCTGAACACCGAGCGGCCCTCCGGCGCGTGGACGACCCCCATCCGGGCCAGGCGGTAGGCGCGCTGCTCGGTGACGTCCTGGCCCTGGTAGAGGATCTGTCCACCGATCGGGTGCAGCAGGCCCGAGCAGATCCGCACGACGGTGGTCTTGCCGGAGCCGTTGCCGCCGAGCAGCGCGGTGACGCCCCCCTCGGCAATCGTGAACGACACCCCGAACAGGGAGCGGAACGGGCCGTAGCTGGCTTCGACGCCGCGCAGCTCGAGCAGCGGCGCAGGTGCGGCGCGAGCGCTCACAGCATGTCCCCGAGGTAGGCGCGGCGGACCTGCTCGTCGCCGAGCACGGCGGCGGTCGAGCCCGACGCGATCAGCTCCCCGAAGTCGAGGACGTACAAGCGGGTGACGAGGCTGGAGACCATCTCGACGTCGTGCTCGACGAGCAGGACCGCGAACTCGTGCTCGGCTTGCACGGCGGCGAGCTTGTCCGCCAGGCCGGCCGTCTCCTTCACGTCCAGCCCGGACGACGGCTCGTCGAGGAGCAGCAGCTTGGGCTGGGTCATGAGGGCTCGGCCGAGCTCGACGAGACGCCCCCGACCCAGCGAGAGGGATTCGACCGGCTTGTCGGCCTCCCGCTGCAGACCGGTGATCTCGACCATCCGCTCGGCGAGGGCCTGCTCGTCGGCGGTCGGCTTCGCCAGGTTCAGCAGGTCCTTCCACAGCCGACCGGTTCCGCGGCGGGCTCGCTCGGTGACGAGGAAGTGCTCCCGCACCGTCATCCCCGAGAAGAGCTCGAGCCGCTGGAAGGTGCGGCCGAAGCCGAGCCGGGCCCGCCGGTGGACCGGCAGGCGGGTGATGTCGCGCCCGTCGAAGCGGACCGTCCCGCCCTCGGGGCGGAGCATGCCCAGCAGGCAGTTGAAGAAGGTGGTCTTCCCGGCGCCGTTGGGTCCGATGAGGCCGACCATCTCCCCGGGCGCGACGTCGAGGTCGACCTGGTCCAGCGCGCTGATCCCGGCGAAGCGCTTCGTGATGCCGCGCGCTGCGAGCAGCGGCTCCGGGGCCGACCCGCGGCCGGTCGCCTCGGCGACGCTCGGCGCGCTCACTCGCTGCCACCGGCGGGGGTGGGCACGAACGCCGGCGCGGGCGCCGCCTCCGGCTCGTCTCGGCCCTCGGCCATGGCCCGCACCTCGCCCTCCTGCCCGATCGACACCTCGTTCACCGCTCCTTGGATCCCGGCCACGGCCTGGAGCCACACGACCGTGATCATGAATACCACGAGGACGACGGGCCACCCGCTCGGCGGCGTCCCGGCGCCGATCGTCCCGATGCCCCTCGCGGCCGTCATCCGCGAGAACAAGTAGGTGCCCACGACCACGAACACCGCCGGGACGACGCCGTCCCGGTGGACCATCGGCAGGTCCAGCCAGCCCTTGGACCGAGCCACCCGCTCGACCTGGGCCGGCAGCCACAGGAACATGGCGAACGCGGCCCCGGCGGCCACGCCGACGAGCACGTCGTCGAGGACGCTGCCCGGCAGGTCGCCGAAGAGGGGGATGCTGTGGCCGCCCGAGTGGAGGCCGAGCCCCGCCGCGGCGCCGAGGACGGCGCCGCCGAGCATGACGAGCGAGCCGCGTGGCGCGCCCCCCAGGCCGCGCAGGGACCCGTCGGTCCGCAGCATCCACAGGAGGAGGAACACGACGCTCGGCACGATGAACACGAGCAGCGTCACCGTGTGCACCTTCGCCCACGAGTCGTCGATCAGGCTCCGGCCGAGCAGGTAGGCGAGGTAGAGGGCAGGACCGGCGGCGCAGGGGACCACCACGGCGGCCACGCGGGTGTAGGACTCGGGCAGCCGCCGGGCCGCGGCGTACGCCTTCGCTCGGGCGTTCAACGCTCGGGCTCGGCCCATCTGCACGATGCTCTTGCGGGTGTTGTACTCGACGATCCCTTCGGGGTGGCGGGCGTAGGTGATCGCGCCGAGCCCGAACAGGATGAGGAAGATGCCCGGCTCGAGGTGCAGCGCGTCCTGGAGCAGCCACTGCACCACCACGAAGCTGATCCCGGCGTTGACGGCTCCGTCCACGGTGCGGGAGCCGAGCGTGACGACCAGCACGACCCAGGCGATCCCGATGATGGTCGGGAAGGTGGCCCCCTGCCCGACCCGGATGTCCTGCGCGACCATCGCGTACAGCGCCCCGCCGATGCCGGCGACCGCCGACGACACCGCGAACAGGGTGATGCGCAGCGCGGTGGCGTTGATCCCGATCGAAGCCGCCGCGGCCTCGCTGCCCCGGATCGCCATGAAGAACCGGCCGGTCGTCCCCTTGCGTATCAGGATGACCGCGAACGCCACCAGCGCGAAGACCGCGAACACGAAGAGGAAGAACGAGCGGTCGCTCTGCGCGAACTCGGGCCGCGGGACGTGGACGCCGACGTTCCCGTTCGAGATCTCGGACCGGTTGAAGACGACGTTCTCGACCATGAGCCCGAAGGCCAAGGTGGCCAGGGTGAGATAGATGCCGCCGAGACGAAGGGCGGGCAGTGAGAAGAGGGCGCCGGCGGCGGCGGCGACGACGGCGCCGATGACGATCCCGGCAAGGATCGGGATCCCGTGGTCGACGGCCAGGTCGGCCGCGGTGAATCCCCCCAGCCCGGCGAACGTGGCCTGCGCGAGCGAGATCTGGCCCGCGAACCCGGTGATGATCGTGATCGAGAGGAAGATGACGGTCAGGGTCAGCCCGTCGGTGAGGCGCAGCACCCACAGGCCGCTGACGATCGTGAGCATGGCGGCGATGAACCCGACGATGAAGACCGGGAAGGCGATCTTCGTGAGCCGCTCGACCTCGGGCGTCTTGTAGGTGTGCGCCATGGCCGGCGGGGGCGGGTCGACCCCGGCGAGGGGGTCCACCGACTCCCGACGGCGGATCGAGCGAACGAGCACCAGGACGAGGAACAGGACGAGGAAGGGCAGGGTCGGCCGGATGTCCTGGGCGACCTCCCCGCTGGTGCTGAGCCCGAACCAGTTGTGGAGCACGTCGGGCAGGGCCCGGTCGGCGACGCCGAGGGCGATGCCGGCCGCGAGGGTGACGGGGAGGCTCTGGAGCCGCCCGACCGCGGCGGCGGCGATGGTGACGACGAGCAGCAGGACGTAGGTCGTCACGTCGAGGCTCTGGGCCAGGGTCGCCAGCAGCACGCCGGCGATCCCGGCCAGCAGGCTCGAGAGCATCCAGGCGACGGCGCTCACCCGCTCGGAGTTCACCCCGGCCAGCTCCACCATGCGCGGGCTCTCGACGACGGCACGCATCTGCAGCCCGATGGCGGTGTACCGGAACACGAACCCGAGCACCAGGACGAGCACGACCGTGATGATCGCGGTCATCGTGAAGTCCCACGCCACGAAGTGCGACCCGATGTTGAAGCCAGCGGCGTTGATTCCCAGCATCTTCGGGATGCTCGAGGTCGCGGTGACCGGGATGGGCTGCTCACCGCTGATGAACAGCTTCACGATCTCCGGCAGCGCGACGAAGATGCCCAGGACCGTGACGAGCTTCACCTGCCAGGCCGCGGTTCGCATGGCCCGGAACAGGATCCGGTCCAGCAGCAGGCCGAACAGCGGCGAGACGAGCAGCACCGCGGTGACGAGCCCGATCCAGCGCGGGTCGCCGTCGACCTCGACCATCTCCACGTACACGGCGCCGGCGAGGAAGGCTTGCGCCGCGAACGCGAAGTTGAAGACTCCGGTCGTCTTGTACGTGAGGACGATCCCGACGGCGATGAGCGCGTAGACACAACCGAAGGGGATGCCCTCGATCAGCCAGGCAGGGATCTGATTCACGAGGCCCTCAACCTCCGGTCGCGGATCTCCTCGGGTTCCCTCCCCCAGGCCTGGCTACGGCGGCGGGGGCGTCGTGGTCGGGATCGTCGCGCTGGGCGGCAGCACGTCGGTCGGCTTCGGCGGCCGGTAGTAGAGGGTCGACGAGTTGAGCGCGTCCGGCAGCGGGAAGTTCTGGCTGCAGACCCAGGGCTGCCCGGGCTTGCCGAACTGCGGCACGAACTTGCCGTTGATCACGGCCACGTACGCGGTGCAGGCCTCCGGGCCCGGCCCGTGGTCGACCGCCCAGTTGATCGGATAGATGATGTTGTCGGCCGTGTAGCCGTTGATGTGGTTGATCGCGTTGACGACCGAGGCCTGGGTGAAGTTCGGGCCGGCGGCCTTGATGCCTTGGTACAGCAGGTCGGCGTTGATCCAGCCGGCGAGTGCTTGCTCGTTGAGCGGCTTGCCGAGCTTGTTCATCTGGGCCGCCCACCGCGTCATGCCCGGTGACTGGTTGATCGACTGGAAGGGCATGAAGTCGATGCCGAAGTAGAACCCGTTGAGCTCGCTGCCGTACTTCTTCAGCGTTGTGGGGTCATAGCCCTGCGGGGCGTAGAACTTTGCGTTCGTCAGTCCCGCCCGGCGCAGTGCCTGCGCGACGCGCACGTTCGCGCCGACATCCATGCACGTGCCGACGAACTGCACGTTGCCGGCCTTCATCGCGTCGACGTCGGAGCCGAGATCCGTGAAGCCAGGTGTCAGCGACTTGTCGTTGCGCACCACGTTGAGCCCGAACTTGCGGAAGCCGGCCTCCATGCCGTTGGCGCACTGGGCCGACTGCGGCACGGTGTAGGCGAGGATCGCGACGTTGCGAGCGCCGACCTGCTGGGCGAGGTACGCCGGCGCCTCCTGCGGACAGTCGAAGCAGAGGAACGAGCCCTTCTCGCCGAACAGGTTCGGTGCGCCGCTCCCGGTGCACGGTGGGCCCACCCCTCTCGTCGAGCATCCAGCCGGGTAGGCCGATCCCACGGTCGGGTAGCCCGTGGCCCACTGGGCGTTGATGTTCCATCCGAAGGTCGGGACGCCGGATCTCGCCAGGTACGAGCCGGCGCTGAAGTTGTCGACGACGACCGGCAGGACGGCGAAGACGTGCTTCTCCTCGACGAGCGAGCGGGCCTGGATCAGGTCCTGGGACGGCGAGTCCTGGTCGTCGAGCTTGGCGATCAGCTTGAACTTGTGACCGAACGCGCCGCCCTTGGCGTTGATGTAGTTGAAGTAGGCCTGGACGCCGTCGAAGCCGGACGCGTAGGGCTGGCCGACGAAGTTCTCGACGCCGGCCATGCCGCCGACGTTGATCGTGGTGGGGGTGACCCCAGGACGGCCGGCCTGGGCGCCGGCGGGGCCGGCTCCGACCACCCCCACCGTCAGCGTGGCGACGACCGCGACGATGCAGGCCCGAACGGCACGGTTCCTTCGCATCGGACTCCCCCCAAGTCGGCCGACGATGGGCCGCACTCTAGCCACGAACCCGCCTGACGCTCACGTCAGGTCGCGCCACGTGCGGTGGCGCCGTGCGCGCGGCTCGGGGCGATTCAGGCCGGGGTGGCGCGGCGCCGCCGCACGAACCGGGGCCGCCAGCGCAGCGACCGGTCCGACGACCACGGCGCGTATGGCGCCATCGTCACGCTGGCCAGCCCGAGCAGCACCGAGTCGTAGTTCACCCGCCACCCGGCGAAGTCGCGCCAGGCTCGCTCCCGGTCGGGCCGCACCAGCGCCCCCGACCCACCGAGACGCTCGTAGGCGTCGTTGAACTCCGAGCGGGCGATGCTGATGGGGTCGTCGGGACTGGGGTCGGGGTCGTACGGGATTCTGAAGATGTCGGCGATCTCGCGGAGCGCGAGCGTGCCGGCCCGGATGCACAACCCGGCCTGGGGTGACCAGGGGATGGCGAGCGTCGACTGGGCGAGCGACGCCGCGTCCAGGAGCGCGCCCGCCGCCGTCACCCACGAGCGGTCGGGGTGCGGCGACCGGAAGAAGACCAGCACCGCCAGCGACGTGTGCGTCTCGGCCACGTCGGCGAACCACGCCTCCCATGCCGCCCACAGCTCGGGCAGCTGTTCGTTCCAGCCGATGGCGTGGTAGCGCTGGAGGAGCTCGACGCCGCTCGGCGGGCGTCCGGCCCGGGTGGCGAGCTGGGTGACCGCCAGCTCGCGTCGGGAGAAGGCGCCGTAGATCGTGGGCAGGTAGGCGATGAGGAGGGCGAGGAGGCCGAGCCCCGAGCCGGCCTCGAGGAACACCAGGATCGCGCTCGCCACGCCGCTCGGCGGCGCCGCGAACCCGAGGGTGAAGAACGACGAGCCGCTGAGCTCGAACGCGTGCTGCCAGTCCGTCACCTCCAGCACGCCCCGGTAGATGAGCATGAACCCGACGATGACCAGCGCCATCCAGAAGGCCACGAGGAGCAGGAGGAACACCGGCCCGTACAGGGCCATGATGCGGTCGCGCCGCTCGTACGTCTTGCCCTCGCGGGCGAGCAGGTCGAACCCCTTTCGCAGCGTCGTCGCCAGCGCCCGGGTCAGGAACGGGGTGACGCCGCGCGGGAGGACGAACGTCCGCAGCGCCGAGTCCAGGACGGCGACGATGATCAGCGCGCCGGCGCCGGTACAGACCGCGTCGACGACCAGGTGCACCCCGACAGCCTCGCAGAGCCGGTCCCGACCGGCGCGGGCGCTCGGCTCCCCCGGTGCTCGCCCGGACCGAGGTCGGCGTCGGGGTCAGGGCCGACGCCGCGGTGTCACTCCTCGTCGGGCTGGGGCCGGGACCGCCGCCGCTTGAGCTGGCTGCGGCGCCGCTTCGTCTCCACCCGAGCGCGCTTGGTGGCCGCGCTCGGTGCCGTGGGTCGGCGGGGCGGGGCGGTGCGGAGTGCGGCGGCGAGGCGACGAGCGAGCCGCTCGAGGGCGAGCTCTCGGTTGCGCGCTTGGGAGCGGCTGTCGGCGGCGCGGGCCCGCACCACCGGGCCGAGGCGCTCGAGCAGCCGGGCCCGCTGACGGGGCCCGAGCGACCGGGAGGAGGCCACGTCGAAGACGACCTCGACCGCGGTGTCGGAGGTGTTGGCGTGCTGCCCGCCGGGGCCGCCCGACCGGCTGGCTCGCACCACCAGCTCGCGCTGGTCGATCCGGCACGACGGGCTGACCCTCAGCCAGCGCGGCCCCATCGCCGCCGACGGTACCCGCGGTTCTTCGACCCCCCCGGGCTTCGTTACCGGCCAGTAGAGTCCCGGGGCCGCCATTGACAGCCCGCGGCGGGCTTCTAGAGTGGCGGCACCGTGACGGGGGTCACAGCCCGCACGAGCAGCACGGCCCGCGGGACGTCCGCGTCCCATCAGTTCTGGGGGGAACACGGTGGCCGATCCGCACCGGCACGAACCTCGTCGGCTCGCCCGCGCCGTGGCCCTGGTGGCCGCGGGGGCCCTGGCCCTGACCACGCTGGGGGGGATCGCCGGCGCGTCGACGCACGGAGCCGGGCGGCAGAAGAGCGGCGGGGACCTGAAGTTCGGGCTCGAGGCCGAGACGACCGACTACTGCCTGGCCCGCGCCCAGCTCGCCATCTCGGGGATCCAGGTCGTCGCCGCCATCTACGACACCCTCACCGTCCCGAACGACAAGGGCGTCGCGGTGCCGTACCTGGCCAAGTCGGTCACGCCGAACAGCGACTTCACCCAGTGGACGATCGGGCTCCGCCCTGGCGTCAAGTTCCAGGACGGCGAGGCGCTCGACGCCGCCGCCCTGAAGCTGAACCTCGACACCTACGCCGGCCTGCCCGGCGGCGTCAGCGCGTCCGGCGGCCCGCTCTTCGCCATCTACCTCTCGTTCGTGCAGGGCGTCACCGTCGTGGACCCGACGACGGTGCAGGTCACCCTCAAGAAGCCCGTGGCCGACTTCCCCGAGTACCTGTACTCGACCGGTCGGATGGGCATCGAGGCGCCGGCGCAGATCAACAGCGGCCCGGGGTGCTCGACGAACATGATCGGCACCGGCCCGTTCAAGCTGCAGTCGTACCAGCAGAACCAGTCGACCGTCGTCGTGAAGAACCCGAACTACTGGCAGCCCGGCTACCCGAAGGCCAACTCGATCACCTTCGTGCCGATCCCCGACGGCGCCGCCCGCAACACGCAGCTGCAAGGCGGCCAGATCGACCTGACCCACCAGTCGGGTGGTCTCCAGGTCGACAACCTCAAAAACATTCCAGGCGTCAAGCGCCTCACGCAGCAGCCCGGCTTCCGGGAGATCTCCCACTACTTCCTGCTCACCAAGAACCCGCCGTTCAACAACCAGACCGCCCGCACCGCGTTCCAGCTGGCCGTGAACCGCACCGAGATCAACCAGATCCGGAACAAGGGCGTCTTCACGGTGGCCAACAGCGTCATGGACAGCAAGGTCCCCGGCTACCTGTCGAACGCGGGCTTCCCGAACTTCGACCTCAAGAAGGCGCAGGCCCTGGTCAGCCAGTACAAGGCTCAGAGCGGCGGCCAGTTCAACGTCATCCTCGGCACGACGACCGACCCGGACGCCAGCGCCGAGGCCCAGCTCCTGAAGGAGCAGCTCAGCAAGGCCGGCATCAACGCCACCATCGCCCAGTTCGACCAGGCGACCCTGATCAACAAGGCGCTGAGCTTCAGCATCGACGTGTTGCTGTGGCGGAACCTCTACGGCGAGTACAGCGAGGCTGCGGACGCCGAGACGTTCATCTGGTTCCAGAGCGGCAGCCCGGTGAACTTCGGCGGGTTCAACGACCCGCAGGCCCAGGCCCTGCTCGACCAGGGGCGGGGGGCGACGTCAGCGGCGCAGGCGGCGCCCATCTACCAGCAGTTCAACCGCCTGATGGCCCAGAAGGGTTACCTGCTGCCGACCTGGTTCGTGAACTGGACCATCGGCTACAACTCGGCCGTCAACCTGAACTTCCCGCCGCTGCCAGACGGTCACGGGAAGCCGCTGTTCGCCTACGGGCGGATCCCGGTGCTCGGCCTGAGCAAGAGCTAGGAGTCCAGGCAGGAGTCAACGGACCAGCAGGATGCACAACGAGCTGCTTCGACTGATCGGGCGCCGGCTCATGCAGCTGGCGGTCGTCCTGATCGTCGTCAGCTTCTTCACCTTCCTTCTGATCCGGCTCCTGCCGGGCGACCCGACCCAGACCATCATCCCGTTCGGCCGGGGGCCGTTCTTCGAGGCCGCCCGCCGCCGGCTGCGGGCGGACCTGGGGCTGAACAAGGGCTTCTTCACCCAGTACTGGGACTACCTGACCGGGCTCCTGCAGCTGAACTTCGGGCACCAGTACTCGTCGGGGCGGTCGGTCTCGACCCTCGTCAACCAGTCCCTGCCGGTGTCGCTCGAGCTCATGGTCTACGCCCAGATCATCTCGCTGGCGATCGCCATCCCGCTCGGCGTGCTCGCGGCCTACCGGGCCGGCACCCGGACCGACAGCGTCATCAACACCACCGCGTTCGGGGCGCTGGCCCTGCCGAACTTCGTGCTCGCCCTCCTGCTGTCGTTCTTCATCGGCGCGCAGCTGCGGTGGCTCCCGACGGGCGGGTACGCGCCCGGCTGGCTCGACCCGATCTTCAACGGCAGCGCGCACATGGACCTGGGCCAGCACCTGCGGTACATGATCCTCCCGGCGTTCACGCTGGCGGTGGGTCAGATCGCCGTCTACATGCGGCTGCTCCGCACCGACATGATCGCCACCCTCCAGGAGAACTTCATCACCTTGGCCAAGGCCAAGGGGCTGAGCAACCGGCGGATCCTGTGGCGTCACGCCCTCCGACCGTCCAGCCTCACGCTCCTGACCGTGGCCGGGCTGAGCGTCGGCACCCTGATCGGCGGGGCGGTGGTGGTCGAGGTGATCTTCACCGTCCCCGGGATGGGCCTGAAGATCTTCCAGGCGATCAACGCCCGGGAGTACGTGGAGCTCCAGAGCTACATCGTGATCATCGCCGTGCTCTTCGTGCTCGTGAACTTCCTCGTGGACTTCTTGTACGCCGTTCTCGACCCGAGAATTCGCCGTGCCCGGGTTGCGGCGTAGCGCCCGCCCGAGCCCCGGGCCCGGTCGGGGGGCGACCCCCCCGACCGACGTGCTCCGGCCGGACGCCCGCGAGCTCTACGGCGACGCGCTCACCGCCGACGCCGCCCTGCCCGGGGTCGAGGCGGTCGAGGCCGGTCCCGAGGGCGAGCGCCGCCGCCCCGGGCTCAGCGTCGGGGCCTGGATCGCCATCGCCTGGATGGTCTTCATCGTGCTCGTGGCCGTGCTGGCCAAGACCGGCATCTTCACCTGGGGCGACCCCCAGGCGGTCCACGCCTCCTGCGCCCGCAAGGGGCCGTTCTCCACCGACGGGTCCGCCTCCGGTCACCTGCTCGGGTGCGACACCGACGGGCGCGACATGATCGCCCGCCTGGCCCTCGGCGCCTGGACGTCGCTCCTGGTCTCGATCGGCGCCATCGCGGTCGGGTTCATCGTCGGCGGGGGCCTCGGGATCGTCGCCGGCTACTTCGCGGGCCAGCCGAGCCGCGTCATCGCCGCCATCGTCGGCGGCGTGTTCGGCGCCGCCTTCGGCGTCATCGTCGGCGGCGTCGTCGGCGCGGCGGGCCTCGGGCTCCCGGACGCCGTCGCAGCCGTCATCGGCGCGTTCCTCGGCATCGGCGCCGGGGTCTACTTCGGGTACCAACGCGGCGACGTCGACGCGTTGATCGCGAACATGTTCAACGTGATGCTGTCCGTCCCCGCGATCGTCCTCGCCCTCGCGCTCGTTGCCTTCTTGCAGGGCAGCGAGGCGGCGGGAACGAAGGCCGTGCTCCCCGACGTCCTGATCCTCATCATCGCCATCGGGATCGTCGCCGTGCCGCTCGTCGGTCGCATCTCGCGGGCGAGCGCGCTCACGTGGAGCCAGCGCGAGTTCGTCCTCGCGGCTCGCGCCCAAGGAGCCCGGCCGGGCCGGATCATGGTCCGCGAGGTGCTCCCGAACGTGGCGCCGGCCATGTTCTCGATCTCGCTGCTCGGCATCGCGGTGGCGATCGTGGCCGAGGGCACGCTCGCCATCCTCGGCGTGGGGGTGCGGCCGCCGGCCCCGTCGTGGGGCAACATCATTGCCCTGGACCGCAACGCCCTGTTCAACAACCCGCACATCGTGTTCGAGGCGTCGCTGCTCATCTTCGTGACCGTGCTGGCCCTCAACTACCTGGGTGACGTCGTCCGGGCCCGGTTCGACGTGCGGGAGGCCGGCATTTGAGCGCCCGCTTCACCGAGGTCCAGTACGACGGGCCGCTGCTGGAGGTCACCGACCTCAAGACCGCGTTCGACACCGACCGGGGGCTGGTGCGAGCGGTCGACGGGGTGTCGTTCAGCCTCGAGCGGGGCCAGACGCTCGGCATCGTCGGCGAGTCCGGCTCGGGGAAGACGGTGCTGGCCCGGTCGATCATGAACCTGCTCCCCCACCGGGGCCTGGTGCGAGACGGCTCGGTGCGGTTCGAGGGACGGGAGATCTCGACCCTGTCCCCGAAGGAGATGCGCGCCTACTGGGGCGCCCAGATGTCGATGATCTTCCAGGACCCGATGACGTCGCTGAACCCGGTGATGAAGATCGGCAACCAGATCACCGAGTCGATCCGCCAGCACCTCGACGTGTCCCGGGACTACGCCGTCGGGCTGGCCGAGGCGCTGCTCGCCTCGGTGCGCATCCCCGAGCCGAAGGTCCGCCTCGGCGAGTACCCGCACCAGCTCTCCGGGGGGATGCGCCAGCGCGTGTGCATCGCGGTGGCGCTGGCCTGCGGCCCGAAGCTGCTGTTCGCGGACGAGCCGACGACGGCGCTCGACGTCACCGTCCAGGCCCAGGTGCTCGACCTCATCGCCAAGGAGCAGTCCGAGCGCTTCATGGCCATGATCCTCGTCACCCACGACCTCGGGGTGGTGGCCGGCCGGGCCCAGGAGATCGCGGTGATGTACGCCGGGCGGATCGTGGAGCGGGCCACGACCAGCGTCCTGTTCGCCGACATGAAGATGCCGTACACCGAGGCGCTGTTCGCCTCGATCCCCAAGATCGACGAGCACAGCCACACCCGCCTGACCACGATCCCCGGCCGGCCCCCCGACCTGTCCGAGTCGCCGCCCGGCTGCAAGTTCGCCGCCCGCTGCCGCTACGTGCAGGAGCGCTGCCTCGACGAGGAGCCGCCCCTCCGGGCCGGCGTCGAGGCCGGCCACGAGTTCCGCTGCTGGTTCCCCGTCGGCACCCCCGAGGGCAACGAGGCGCTCGAGCGCAACGAGCGGGAGGGCCGGGTCCCCGCCGCGGCCACCGTGGCTGCCGCGGGCGGGGCCTGATGGCCGGGACGGGGACCGCGCACCTGCGCGACCCGGAGCGAGCGCTCCTGCGGGTCGAGGACCTGGTCGTCGAGTTCCCCGTCGGCCACCTCAACGAACGGGTCCACGCCGTGTCCGGGGTCAGCCTCGACATGATGGCGGGCGAGACCCTCGGCCTGGTGGGCGAGTCCGGCTGCGGCAAGTCGACGACCGGGCGGGCCGTGATGCAGCTCCCGCCGCCGCAGTCGGGCAGCGTCCGCTTCGACGGCGTCGAGCTCACGAGCCTCCGGGGCGAGGCGCTGCGCCGCGTCCGCCCCCAGCTCCAGATGATCTTCCAGGACCCGATCTCGTCCTTGAACCCGCGCCGACGGGTCCGAGACATCGTCCGAGAGGGCCTCGACATCTGGCAGCTGGGCGACAAGCCGGCTCGCGACGCCAAGGTGGACGAGGTCCTGGACGCCGTCGGCATGGAGCCGGCGAACGCCGCCCGCCACCCGCACGAGTTCTCGGGCGGCCAGTGCCAGCGCATCTCGATCGCCCGGGCCGTGGTCACCGACCCGAAGCTGATCATCTGCGACGAGCCCGTGTCGGCCCTCGACGTCTCGGTCCAGGCCCAGATCCTGAACCTGCTCGAGGACATGAAGCGCCGCTACGGGCTCACGATGGTGTTCATCGCCCACGACCTCGCGGTCGTGAAGAACGTCAGCGACCGGGTCCTCGTCATGTACCTCGGCAAGATGTGCGAGGTCGGGTCGCCCGAGGACCTGTACGCCCAGCCGTCGCACCCGTACACCGGCGCGCTGCTCGCCGCCATCCCCGTCCCCGACCCGTCCGTGCGTCCCGACGAGGAGCGGGTCCTCGGCGGCGAGGTCCCGTCCCCGATCCACCCGCCGACCGGCTGCCGGTTCCGCACCCGCTGCCCGAAGGCCCAGGAACGGTGCGCGGCGGAGGAGCCCGTCCTCCGCCCGATCGGGCCCAACCACTACGTGGCGTGTCACTTCCCGCTCCAGCCGGGCGAGCAGATCGACTTCACGCGCGTCGGCGTCGGCGCCACCATCGACGCCTCGCCCGACGGCGACCGCGCCCACCGCTGACACCGAGCAAGGCTCGGGCCGCGGGGGCGCGGGTCGTCAGGCTGCCAGCGCCTGGTCGGGCGTGGCCAGCGCGAGGTCGAGGACCTCGGCCACGTCGTCGACCAGGTGGAAGGTGAGCTGCTCGCGCACGGCGGCCGGGACGTCGTCCAGGTCGGGTCCGTTGCGGGCGGGCAGGATCACCGTGGTGAGCCCGGCCCGCTGGGCCGCCAGGACCTTCTGCTTGACGCCGCCGATGGGCAGCACGCGACCCTGCAGGGTCACCTCGCCGGTCATGCCCACGTCGGGTCGCACCGGCCGTCCCGTCAGCAGACTGGCGAGCGCCGTCGTCATCGTGACGCCGGCCGACGGGCCGTCCTTCGGGATGGCGCCGGCGGGCACGTGGACGTGGAAGCGTCGGGCCGCGTCGGCGGGGTTCACGCCGAGCGCGTCGGCGTGGCCCTGCACGTAGGACAGCGCGATCTGGGCCGACTCCTTCATGACGTCGCCCAGCTGGCCGGTCAGGGTCAGGCCGGGCTCGCCCGCCATCGCCGTCGCCTCGATGAACAGCACGTCGCCACCGGTTCCGGTCACGGCCAAGCCGGTCGCGACACCGGGCGTCGCCGTCCGGTCGGCGAGCTCGGCGAAGAACCGCGGCCGACCCAGGGCACCCGGCACGGCGTCGGCGTCGACGACCACCGGGGCGGTGGCGTCGCCGCTCACGAGCCGGGCCGCCACCTTGCGCAGCAGCTTCCCGAGCTCGCGCTCGAGGTTCCGGACCCCGGCCTCGCGGGTGTAGTCGGTGACGATGCGCCGCAGCGCCCCGTCGTCGATCGTGACGTCGTCGACCCCGAGGCCGTTGCGCTCCAGCTGGCGGTCCAGCAAGTGGTCGCGGGCGATCGCCACCTTCTCGTCCTCGGTGTAGCCGTCGAGGCGGATCACCTCGAGCCGGTCGAGGAGCGGCCCCGGGATCGTCTCGGCCAGGTTCGCAGTCGCGATGAACAGCACCTGCGACAGGTCGAGGTCGACCTCGAGGTAGTGGTCACGGAAGGTGTGGTTCTGCGCCGGGTCGAGGACCTCGAGCAGCGCCGACGACGGGTCGCCCCGCCAGTCGGCCCCGAGCTTGTCCACCTCGTCGAGCACGATCACGGGGTTCATCGTGCCGGCCTCGGTTAGGGCGCGGACGACGCGGCCCGGCCGGGCGCCGACGTACGTGCGCCGGTGCCCTCGGATCTCAGCCTCGTCGTGCACGCCGCCGAGCGCCACCCGGGTGAACTTCCGACCGAGGGCGCGCGCGATCGACTCGCCGAGCGAGGTCTTCCCCACGCCGGGGGGCCCGACCAGCGCCAGGATGGCGCCGACGCCGCGGCCGGTGGCCTCACCGAGGCCCCGGTCGGCGCGCAGCTTCCGCACCGCGAGGAACTCCACGATGCGGTCCTTCACGTCCTCGAGACCGGTGTGGTCGGCGTCGAGGATGCGTCGGGCCGCGCCGACGTCCAGGTTGTCGTCGCTGCGCTCGCCCCAGGGGACCTCGAGCAGCGTGTCGAGCCAGGTGCGGATCCACCCGTGCTCCGGGCTCTGCTCGCTCGTCCGCTCGAGGCGGTCGAGCTCGCGGGTGGCCGCGTCGCGGATCGCCTCGGGCAGGTCGCGCTCCTCGAGCGTGCGTCGGAACTCGGAGACCACGTCGCCGTCGTTCTCGCCCAGCTCCTTGCGGATGGCGTCCATCTGTCGGCGCAGCAGGAACTCCTTCTGCTGGGCCTCCATCCCGTCGGTCACCTCGGAGCGGATCCGATCGGCGACCTCGAGCTCCGCGAGGGCGTCGCGCGCCCACGCCACCACCGCCTCGAGCCGCGCCTCGACGTCGAGGGTCTCGAGCAGCTCCACCTTGCGCTCGATGGCCAGGTCGGGCCACCAACCGGCGGTGTCGGCGAGCGCGCCGGGATCGGTGACGCCCTGGATGGCCTCGGCGAGACGCCCGGCGCGAAGCCGCGTGGCGATCTCGCTCACGATGGCCCGGTACTCAGTGCTGAGCTCCTGGGCCCGCGGGGACGCGGCCGCCGGCTCGGCGACCGGCTCGGCCTCGACCCAGAGCGCGGCGTCGGTGCCGGCCACGCCGACCCCGACCACGGCGCGCGAGAGGCCTCGCAGCAGCAACGCCTGGACGCCGTTCGGCAGCTCGCCGGCGCTCTCGATGCGCGCCACGGTGCCGACGCGGGCGTACCGGCCCTCGACCCGGGGCACGAGGAGGACCTGGCCGTCCCCGCCGCCGGCGGCCTCGGCCGCCCGGCGGGCGTCGTCGGACTCAAGGGCGAGGGTGACGACCATCTGGGGCAGGACCACACCGCTGCTCAGGGGGAGCAGGGGCAGCACCAGGCGCTCGTCCAGGGAAGGGCTCGTGTCGGCCATCGTGACCTCGGATCCGATTACAGGATTACGTTGACGGATCCAACGGCGGGGCCGGGATCCTCATTCCCGACCCGACCCTCAGCAATGGCGCCGGCTCCTGGGCCCCCAGGGCCCGCTCGGGCCGGAGCCGGGGCCGGGGGCCTAGCCGGGGCCGGTCATGCGCTCGGGCCGGACCAGCCGGTCGAACTCCTCGGCGCTGAGGTGCCCGAGGGCGACCGCGGCCTCCCGGAGGGAGGTCCGATGGCGGTGGGCGTGCTTGGCGATCTCGGCCGCGGTGTCGTAGCCGAGCTGGGGGCTCAGGGCGGTCACCACCATCAGCGAGCTGGCCAGGTGCTCGGCGATCCGGTCGGTGTTGGCCTCGAGCCCCTCGACGGCGAACCGCCGGAAGTTCGTCGCCGAGTCGGCGAGGAGCCCGATCGACTGGAGGACGTTGAAGATCATGACGGGCTTGAAGACGTTGAGCTCGAAGTTGCCTTGCGACCCGGCGAACCCGACCGTGGCGTCGTTGCCGAGGACCTGGGTGCACACCATCGTGAGGGCCTCAGCCTGGGTGGGGTTCACCTTGCCCGGCATGATCGAGGAGCCGGGCTCGTTCTCCGGGAACACGAGCTCGCCCAGGCCGGCGCGGGGTCCGGACGCGAGCCACCGCAGGTCGTTGGCGATCTTCATCAGCGACACCGCGAGCGTGCGGAGCGTGCCGCTGGCCTGGACGAGGGCGTCGTGGGCGGCGAGGGCGGCGAACTTGTTCGGTGCTGACACGAAGGGCAGCCCGGTCAGCTCGGCGATCCCAGCCGCCACGCGCTCGGCGAACTCCGGGTGGGTGTTGAGGCCGGTGCCGACGGCGGTGCCGCCGATCGCCAGCTCGTAGAGGTCGGGCAGCGCGGTGTCGATGCGGTCGAGGTCGGCGTCGAGCTGGGCCACGTAGCCCGAGAACTCCTGGCCGAGGGTCAGCGGCACCGCGTCCTGGAGGTGGGTGCGCCCGATCTTCACGATGTCGGCGAAGGCGACGGCCTTGGCGTCGAGCGCGTCGCGCAGGGCTCGGATCGCGGGCTGGAGTCGGTGGGTCAGCTCCTCGACGGCGGCGATGTGCATCGCGGTCGGGAAGGTGTCGTTCGAGGACTGGGACATGTTGACGTGGTCGTTCGGGTGGACGGGGTCCTTGCTGCCCTTCGTGCCCCCGCCCAGCTCGATGGCCCGGTTGGCGACGACCTCGTTCACGTTCATGTTCGTCTGGGTGCCGCTGCCGGTCTGCCAGACCGCGAGCGGGAACTCGTCGGCCAAGCCGCCGGCGATGATCTCGTCGGCCGCGGCGACGATCAGCGTGGCGAGCTCCGGCGCCAGCTGGCCGAGGTCCTGGTTGACGAGCGCGGCCGCCTTCTTGAGGATCGCCATGCCGCGGATCACCGACGCCGGCATCCGCTCCTCGCCGATGCTGAAGTGGTGCAGCGACCGCTGGGTCTGCGCGCCCCAGTACCGGTCGGCGGGGACCTCGATCGGTCCCATGCTGTCCGTCTCGGTTCGGGTCGCCGTCATCGCGATCGACGCTAGCCCTGGTCGCGGCGTCGACCCGGTGAGCCGGCGCGCCGCACGTGCCGATCGAAGGACGCCCGGAGGTAGGGGCCGAGGAGCCCGGCGGCGCGCGCCAGCACCGCCGTCCCCGGGTCGGCGGTGATGACGAGCCGGTCCCGCTCGACGCCCCGCACGATCGCCCGCGCCACGGTCGCCGGCGACCGCACCTTCACGGATGCCGAGATCCGCGCCGTCGCCGCGGGCTTCTCGAGGTTCTCGCGCGCCAGCCCCGGCGTGTCGGTGTCGGGCGGGTAGGCGCAGGCGACGACGACGCCGTACGGCTTCAGCTCGCACCGGAGCGTCTCGGCCAGGCCTCGGACCGCGAACTTCGCCGGCGAGTAGGCCGAGTAGCCGTAGACCCCGACGATGCCGGCGGTCGAGGACACGAGCAGGAGATGGCCGCGGCGGCGCTCGATCATCGAGGGCACGACGCTGCGGACCGCGTGCAGCGTCCCGAAGTAGTCGAGGGCCATCTGCTCGTCGAACGCCGACGCCGGCAGCTGCTCGAAGTGGCCGGGGCGCGCCGCGCCCGCGCTCGTCACCAGCACGTCGACCGGTCCGAGCTGGGCCGTCAGCAGGGCCACGGCGACCTCGAGCCGGTCCGGTTCGGTGACGTCGGCGGGCTCGGCCGCCACCCGCGTCCGGTCGCCGACGCTGCGCTCGAGGTCGTCGAGCGCGCGCGTGAGCCGCGTCGCGTCTCGGGCGACGATCGAGACGCGGGCGCCCCGCGCCAGCGCGGCGCGAGCGGTCTCCAGCCCGATGCCGCTCGATCCGCCGGTCACGAGGACGTGCGCGTCGGCGAGGCGGGTCACGGCCCGGGATGGTGCCATACCGCGGCGGGACTCCGATACGTTGCCGGACGGCATGCCGCGTCGCTCGCTGCTTCTCACCGCGCTCGTCGTCGGCGCGCTCACGGTGCCGCCCGCGGCCGCAGGCGCGAGCGGCCCGCCGGCGGTGGCCACGGCGAGCCCTTCCGCGGGCTTCCACGCCGCCGGCAGCGTCGAGCAGGTGTACGTCACGGGTGCGCCGAGCGGGACGCGGCTGGACCTGGTGGGCGCCACCGGGGCCCGGGTGCAGGAGGGACACGCCGATTCGCAGGGGGCGCTGCTGTTCCGCAGAGTCGCGCCCGGCGACGGGTACCGCGTCCAGTCGGGCGACGGCCGGCACCTCCGGTCGCCAGAGCTGCGGGTGCTGCGTCCCGACGAGAGCCCGCCCCCGTCCTTCTACCGGAGCCAGCGCCTCGGCCCCGGCTACGGGTACCTCACCACCCGCGACGGGACGGAGCTGGCGGTGAACGTGCACCTGCCCGGGCCCCCCGAGCTCGGCCCGTACCCGACGGTCGTCGAGTACTCGGGCTACGACCCCGCCAACCCGGGCGGCACCCAGCCGGCGTCGATGATCGCCCAGGCCCTCGGCTACGCGACCGTCGGGGTGAACATGCGCGGCACCGGCTGCTCGGGCGGGGCGTGGGACTACTTCGAGCCGCTGCAGTCCCTCGACGGCTACGACGCCATCGAGGCCGTCGCGGCCCAGCCGTGGGTGCTGCACGGCCTGGTCGGGATGGTCGGCATCTCGTACCCGGGCATCACCCAGCTGTTCGTCGCCGCCAC
This sequence comes from Acidimicrobiia bacterium, assembly GCA_035948415.1. Classification (NCBI taxonomy): domain Bacteria; kingdom Bacillati; phylum Actinomycetota; class Acidimicrobiia; species Acidimicrobiia bacterium. The sequence goes on from DASZJD010000084.1 coordinate 41,063, forward strand.
CCGGCCGCCTCACCTGGCCGCGATCACGCCGCTGTCGGTCATCGACGACACCTATCGCGGCGTCCTCTACCCGGGGGGCATCCTCAACGTGGGCTTCGCGGTGGCCTGGGCCAAGGACCGCCAGCACGACGCGCAGCCGGCGGGGCAGTCGTGGGCGCGCCGGCGCATCCGCGACGGCGACGCCGCCTGCGCCGCCAACCAGGCCCTGCGGCTCCAGACCCCCGACGTCCTCGGCCAGATTCGCGCCGCCCGCTTCTACGTCCCGGCTCGGCTCGACCACCTGAACCTCGACCTCCTGGTCTCGAAGATCACGGCGCCCACGTTCCTCGCCGGCGCGCTCGAGGACGAGCAGACCGGTGGCCGGTGGCCCGAGCTCGTCAGCCACTTCCCCCCGACGACGACGCTGCGGGTCACGATGACGAACGGCACCCACGCCGAGGGGTTCGGACCGGCGGTGGCCGTGCGCTGGGGCGAGTTCCTCGACCTCTACGTCGCCCGTCGGATCCCGGCCATCCCGGCCGGGGTGCGGGCCGCGGCCCCGGTGGAGTACGCGGCGATCTTCGGGACCGCGCTCTCGCTGCCCCCGGACCGCTTCGCGGGGGCGACGAGCTACGCCAGCGCCCTGGCCCGCTACGAGGCCGAGCCTCGCGTGCGCGTCCTCTTCGACAACGGGGCCGGGCCCCCGGTCGGCGCGCCGGTGCCGGGCTTCGAGGCCTCGTTCCCGAGCTGGCCGCCCCCCGGCGTGCTGCCGACGACGTGGTACCTCCGGGCCGGTGGGCGCCTCGACCGGTCGGCGCCCCCGGCCGCCGACCACGGGTCCGACGCGTACCAGTACGACCCGACCTCCGTGCCCGCCACCGACGCCACCCCGGAGACCGCGAACGACATCTTTGGGAGCCTGCCGCCGTACAACTGGGAGGCCCCGCGCGCCGGCGCCGCGCTCGCGTACACGAGCGACCCGCTTCCCCGCGACTTGGTGCTCACCGGGCCGGCCAGCGTCGACCTGTGGTTGCGCACGACCGCGCCGGACACGGACCTCGAGGTCGCGCTCACCGAGGTCCGCCCCGACGGCAAGGAGACGTACGTGCAGAGCGGCTGGCTGCGGGCGAGCCACCGGACCACGCTCGACGCCGCGGCGTCGACGCCGCTCGAGCCCCGCTACACGGACGAGCAGGCGCAGGTCCGCGCCATGCCGAAGGGCCGGCACGCGCTGGTCCGGGTGCCGCTGTTCCCGATCGCGCACGCCTTCCGCGCCGGGTCGCGGCTCCGCATCATCGTGCAGGCCCCGGGCGGCAACCGGCCCCTCTGGGCGTTCGAGGACCTGCCCGCGGCCGGCTCGGTCCGCAACGAGGTCGCCCGGTCGGGCATGCTGGCGTCCAAGCTCGTGCTCCCCGTCAACCCCGCCGTCGCGGTGCCGACCCCGCTGCCGCCCTGCCCCGCGCTGCGAGGCGAGCCGTGTCGCACCGCCGACCCGCCGGTGGGACGATGACGTCCGCCGTCGCCGCCGTCGCCGACCGCTACGTGGAGCGCGCCGCCGCCCTCGACCCGGTGGCAGCGACCCTCGAGGGGCTCCCCGGCCACGACGACGAGCTCACCGACTACTCCCCCGACGGCGTGGCCGAGCGGCTGAACCACGACCGCGCCACCCTCACCGAGCTCGGCCGCGCCGCCGCCCACGACGAGGGCGACCGGGTGGCGGCCGAGGTGCTCCGCCGGTTCCTCGAGATCGGGGTCGAGGTGACCGAGGCCGGCGAGCCGCTGCGGGCGCTCCGGGTCATCGACTGCCCGATCTCGAGCGTCCGCATGGTGTTCGACCTCATGCCCCAGGAGACCGAGGCGGACTGGGACACCATCACCGCCCGGGCCGCGGCGGTGCCGCAGGCGCTGTCGTCGTTCCAAGACGCGCTCACCGAGGGGGCGCGCGGGGGCCTCCCCGCGGCCCGCCGTCAGGTCGTGGCCTGCGCCCGGCAGGCCGACACCTGGGGCGGCCAGCTCGACACCGGCCAGCTCCCGTTCTTCCTCTCGCTGCTCGAGCGCTTCGACGCCACCGGCCTCGACCAGCCCGCCCTCCGCGGCCGCCTCGAGGAGGTGGCCGGCCGCGCGACCGCGGCGTACGCGTCGCTCGGCCGGTACCTGGTCGAGGAGTACCTGCCGCACGCGACCGAGCGGGACCCGGTCGGCGAGGAGCGGTACGAGCGCATGGCGCGCGCGTTCACGGGCACCGCGCTCGACCTCGCCGAGACCTACGAGTGGGGCTGGGAGGAGCTCGCCCGCATCGAGGCCGCGATGGCGAGCGTCGGGGACCGGATCCTGCCGGGCGAGTCGATCCCCGCCGTCATCGAGCACCTCGAGCACGACCCGACCCGCACCATCGAGGGCGTCGACGTCTTCCGAGCCTGGCTCCAGGACCTGCTCGACCGCACCGTCAGCGAGCTCGACGGCGTCCACTTCGACATCCCGGCGCCGGTGCGCCGGGTCGAGGCGATGATCGCGCCGCCCGGCGGCGCGGCGGCGATGTACTACACCGGCCCGTCCGAGGACTTCAGCCGCCCGGGGCGAACCTGGTACCCGACGCTCGGCCGCACCCGCTTCCCCCTGTGGGGCGAGGTGAGCATCTGCTACCACGAGGGCGTCCCGGGCCATCACCTCCAGATCGGCACCGTGCGCCACCTCGCCGACCGGCTCACCCGGTTCCAGCGCACGATGGCGGGCAACTCGGGTCACGCCGAGGGCTGGGCGCTGTACGCGGAGCGGCTGATGGGCGAGCTCGGCTACCTCGACGACCCGGCCTTCGAGCTCGGCATGCTGCGGGCCCAGGCCATGCGGGCGGTGCGGGTGGTCGTCGACATCGGTCTGCACCTCGAGCGCACGATCCCCGCCCACGAGTCGTACCACCCGGGTGAGCGGTGGACGCCGGACCTGGCCCTCCCGTTCGTCATCGAGCGCAGCCACTTCCCGCCCGACTTCATGGCCAGCGAGGTCGACCGCTACCTGGGCCTGCCGGGCCAGGCCATCTCCTACAAGGTCGGCGAGCGGGCCTGGCTGCGGGCGCGCGACGAGGCGCGCCGCCGCCGCGGCGACGGCTTCGACCTGAAGGCGTTCCACGCCTTCGCGCTCGAGCTGGGGCCGATGGGCCTCGACCAGCTCGAGGCCGAGCTGGCCCGGTTCTAAGCCGGCAGGCGGCCGGCGGCCGCGGCGGCCTGCTCCGCGGCGACGAGCTGCTCCTCGACGATGGCCAGCCCACCGTCCCAGAAGCCGGGGTCGGCCAGGTCCACGCCGACGATGCGGCCGAGCGCCTCCGGGGTCTCGGAGCCGCCGCGCGAGAGCAGCTCGAGGTAGGCGGGCACGAACGCCGCCCCCTGCCGCTCGTACTGGCGGTACACCGAGAGCGCGAGCAGCTGCCCGTACGCGTAGGCGTACACGTAGCCGGGGGTGCCGATGAAGTGCGGGATGTACGACCACCAGCACCGGTACCCGGGCGTGAGCTCGACCGCCGATCCGAGCATGTCGGCCTGGGTCTCGATCCAGCACGCCCCGAACCGGTCGACGCTCAGCTCCCCGCGCTCGCGGCGCTCGGTGTGCACGCGGTCCTCGAACCGGTTCATCGCGATCTGGCGGAACACGGTCGCGATCTGGCCCTCGAGGCTCTCGGCCAGCAGCGCCAGGCGGGCGTCGGGGTCCGTCGTCTCCGCCAGCAGCCGCCCGAAGGTGACGGTCTCCCCGAACACCGACGCCGTCTCCGCCAGCGTGAGCGGCGTCGACTGGTGGAACACGCCCTGACCACGGGCCAGGTAGGCGTGGGCGCCGTGCCCGAGCTCGTGGGCCAGCGTGAGGACGTCGCGTCGGCGACCGGTCCAGTTCAGCAGCACGTACGGGTGCGCCGACGGCACCGTGTACGCGCAGAATGCCCCCGGCCGCTTCCCGGGCCGGACCGGCGCGTCGATCCACTGCTCGTCGAAGAACCGGCGCACGACGTCGGCGAGGTCGGGCGAGAAGGACGCGTACGCGTCGAGCACCAGCTCGGTCGCGCCGCGCCACCCCAGCTCGGCGTCCTCGGCCGCGATCGAGGCCATCCGGTCGTAGTCGGCGATCCGGTCCACGCCCAGGAGGCGAGCCTTCAGCGCGTACCAGCGTTGGGGGATGTCGTAGCGCCGCACCACCGCGTCGACGAGCGCCTGCACCGACTCGTCGCTCGCCTCGTTGTCGAGGTTGCGGCTCGCGAGCCAGTCCGGGTAGTGGCGGATGCGGTCGTCGCTGGACTTGTCGGCGAGCAGCGTGTTGAAGATGAAGGCCCGGGTGCGGAGACCGGGCTCGAGCGCCTCGCTCACCGCCTCGGCCGCGGCCCGGCGGACCTCCCGGTCGGGGGCCTGCAGCCGTGACAGGGCGGGCTCGAGGGCGGCGGGGCCGTCGTCGAGCTCGACGGTCAGGGCCGCGGTCAGCTCGCTGAAGAGGCGGGACCAGGCGCTGCGCCCGGTCACCGCCTTGTCGGCCAGGATCCGCTCCTCGGGCTCGGTCCGGAGGTGCGGCCGGTAGCGACGGACCGAGAGCAGGTGGTGCCGGCAGAACGCGAGCGCGGGGTCGTCGATGATCGCGGCCACGTGCTCGTCGGCGAGCGCCGCCCACTCGAGCTCGACGAAGAGCAGCTCGTTCGAGATCGCCGTCGCGCGCTCCTCCACCGTGGCCAGCAGCGCGCCGCGAGCCGGATCGCTCGTGTCGACAGCGAAGCGCAGCGCCGCGTACGAGCCCGCCCGTCCGATCAGCTCGGTGATCGTCGCCAGCTCGTGCATGAGGGCGGCGGTGCCCGCCGGGTCGAGGTCGGCCACGCGGCCGCGGTAGCCGCCGAGGTCGGCGGCGCGCCGCTCGGCGTCGTCGAGGAGCGCGGCGGCGCCGGCCTCGCCCCGCCCGTCGACGAGCGGCTCGAGGTCCCACGCGACGTCGGCGCCCGTCCGGTCCACGTCGGTCGCGGTCACGGCGGCCGATCCTACGACGCCGCGATCGGAGCGGCGGCGAGCGCGGCGGCCGCGAGCGGCTCTGGGAGCGGGTCCGCGTGCACGACGGCGAGGGTCCGGGTGGCGCGCGTCAGCGCGACGTACAGCAGCCGGAGCCCGGGCGGGTCGGTCGGGACGAGCTGGGCCGGCTCGCCGACGACGACGTGGTCGAACTCGAGGCCCTTGGCGTCGCCGGCGCGCAGCACCGCGACAGGGGCGTCGAGCGCGTCGACGGTCCCTGAGCGTGCGCCCACGTCGGCGAGCTCCTCGACGAGTTCGCGATGCCGCGAGGCCGGGGCGATGACCGCGACGGTCCCGCCCGCGGCCACGCCGCGACGGGCCTCCTCGGCGAGGGCCGCGACGAGACTCCCGGCGTCGACGCCCACGAACCGCGGCTGGGCGCCGGTCCGGCGGACCGATTGGGTCGGCTCGGCTCCCGCCTCGGTCGCGGCGAGCACCTGGTGGGCGACCCGCATGATCTCCGCCGGGGTCCGGTAGTTCACCGACAGCGTGACGACGCGGGGCTCGATCCGGCCCGGGAGGAGCCGGAGCACCTCCGACCAGTCCCGCAGCGCGCCGGGCCGGCTGGCCTGCCCGAAGTCGCCGACGACCGTCATCGATCCGGTCGGGCAGCGTCGGGCGAGCATGCGCCACTGCATGGCCGACACGTCCTGGGCTTCGTCGACGAGGACGTGACCGAAGGTGCGGGGCTCGTCGGCCGCCTCGGCGGCGCCGTGACCGTCGCCGCGGTAGCGGCGGGCGAGCTCGGCCGGCGTCACGAACCCGCCCACGCCGAGCTCGGCCACCACCGCGGCCGCGGCGTCGTCGCCGCGCGGCCGACCCCGCCGGCGCCGCGGTCGCGCCGCTTCGGGGGGCCCGAGCCGAGCGTCGGCCTCGTCGATGAGCGCCAGGTCGGCCTCGGTCCACGGGACGTCGCGCGGCCTCGCCGACCGCTCGCGGGCGAGCTGCGCCTGCTCGTGGCGGGACAGGACGCCGTCGGCGGCCGACCGGATGAGGGCGGGGAACGAGAACAGGTCGTGGACGAGCTCGCCGCCCGTGAGCACCGGCCACATGCGCTCGAGGGCGCGACGGACCTCTGGGAGGCGACGAAGCCGGGCGTCGAGCTCACGGTCCCAGTCGGCGTCGTCGGGGGCGGCGGCGCCGAGGGCGCGCCGATACTGGTCACGCAGGTGCTCGACCACGGCGCGCACGACGCCCGGCCGCTTCGCGTTGTGGGTGCCGCGTCGCCGCCGCGCCCGCTCGATGATCCGCGTCGACGCGGCCGCGGTCAGCCGCAGCACGGTGCCGTCCACCATCAGGACGAGGTCGCGAGGCAGCGGGTGCTCCCGGTCCCGGAGGGCACGGTCGACGACGCGGATCATGCGCGGGTCGCCCTTCAGGCGAGCCGTGTCCGCGTCCTCGTCGCCGACCGCGCGGTAGGAGGGCTTCAGGCCGGCGAGCGTCGACAGCTGGACGTCGTTCTCGCCGAGCGACGGGAGCACCTGGTCGATGTAGCGCAGGAAGATCGAGTTGGGTCCGACGATCAGCACCCCCTGGGCCGCGAGGCGGCGGCGGTGCGTGTAGAGGAGGTACGCGGCCCGGTGCAACGCGACCGCGGTCTTGCCCGTCCCCGGGCCGCCGGCCACGACGAGCACCCCGCGGTCGGGGGCGCGGATCGCCTCGTCCTGCTCGGCCTGGATGGTGGCGACGATGTCGCCCATCCGGCCGGTTCGAGCCCGGTCCAGCGCGGCCAGCAGCGCCGCCTCGCCGAGGACCGTCAGCCCCGAGGACTCGGCCTCGTCGCGGTCGAAGACCTCGTCGTCGATCGCGACGAGCTCCCGGCCGTCGCCGGGGCGGGTGAGGAAGTGGCGCCGGCGGACGACGTGCATGCGATCGCCGGCGGTGGCCCGGTAGAAGGGCTCGGCCACCGGGGCCCGCCAGTCCACGACCAGGGGCGCCTGGTCCTCGTCGGTGACGGCGACCCGCCCCACGTAGAAGGTTCGAACGGCCGCGGACGGCGGCTCGGGCTCGAGGTCGAGGCGCCCGAAGCAGAGCGGCGCGGCGCCGATGTCGAGGGCGGCGAGCCGGCGTCGCGTCAGCTCCTCGGCCGCGTCCCGTTCGAGGCGCGCCTGGTGGGTGCCGCCGGCGCCGACCTCCGAGTAGCCGTCGGCGACGCGCCGGGCCGCGTCGCGCATGGCGTCGAGTCGGTCGTAGGCGCGGTCGACGTAGCGCTGCTCGGCCGCAAGCTCTGGGTGCGCAGCGGACAACGGGGCGCGTGCTCACCTTCAATCGGCGACGGGGGGACCGACCAGAATAGGTCGGCCCGGCGCCTATTCGGACGGCGTGCCCCGCCCCGGGTCCACGCCTGGGCCCTCGCCGGTCAGGAGCGAGACGCGCGCCCCCAGCCGGAGCCGCTCCCCGTCACCCTCGAGCCAGACGCCGCCGAGGTTGGGGACCGGCCACGGGGCCGCGCCGAGCCCGCTGACGACGGCGCGGATGAGACCGCCGTGGGACACCACGACCACCGGCGCGTCTGCGGCAGCCGCCGCGGCGGCGCCGAGCGCGGGCCACGCCCGTGCGCGCACCGCCTCGTCGTCCTCCCAATCCTCGGGGCGGCGGCCGTCGGCCAGCCACCCCGGGTAGCTCCGCTCGATCTCGTCCTGGGTCAGCCCGGTCCAGGCTCCGACGTGACGCTCCCGCAGCCGCGCGTCCACCCGCACCGCCGCCCCGTCGGGCGTCAGCAGCTCGGCCGTGCGGCGGGCCCGGGCCAGGTCGGAGGCCCAGACCGTGGTCGCCGGGTCCAGCGTCGCGGCGGCGGACCGGGCTTGCGCCGCGCCCAGCTCGCTGAGCGCGGGGTCGGCTTGGCCCTGCCAGCGGCGCTCGGCGTTCCACGTCGACTGGCCGTGCCGGAGGAGCAGGACTCGGGTCGACCCTCGAGGGCCGGACCTCACGCCCGCACCGCCGGCGCCCACGGGCCGGGCGGGTCCCCGGCTACGGCCGCCGGGGCCGGTTCGTCCACCCGCCCTCCTCGGTGCGGAACCAGCCGCCGGCGGCGTAGGTGCCGCCGTCGGCGTGGACGGTGGTGCCGGTCACGAAGCCGGCCAGGTCCGACGCCAGGAAGAGCGCCACGCCGGCCAGGTCGGCCGGCGTCCCGAAACGCCCGATCGGCACCCACTGCGGGATTCGGGACTCGTCCCCGGGCTGGAGCCACCGGGAGTACGGGACCTGGAGCGTCTCGGTGACGTCGGGCGCGATGGCGTTGACCCGGATCCCGTGCTGCGCGTACTCGAGGGCGAGGCTCTTCGTCAGCGCCGTGACCCCGGCCTTGAACGCCGCGTAGACCGCCCGGGTCGGGATGCCCCGGAAGGCCTCGATCGTCGAGACGTTCACGATCGCCCCCGATCCGCGCTCGACCATGTTCGGGAGCACGGCTCGGGTCAGGAGCAGCACGTGCTCGAGGTTCACCCGATACAGGTCGAGCCACTCGTCCCGCGTCGATTCGTGGAAGGGCTTGCGGGCCCCCCCGTAGTGGCCGACGTTGTTCACGAGGATGTCGACGCCGCCCCGATCGTCGAGGGTCGCCGCCAGCACCCGGTCCACCTCGGCCTCGTCGCGTACGTCGGCCACCACCCCCGACGCGACGCCGCCGGCGGCGCGGATGGCGGTCACCGTCTCGTGGGCCCGGCTCGCGTCGAGCTCGGCCACGGTGACGGCCGCGCCCTCGGCCGCGTACCGCTCGGCGATGCCGCGCCCGATCCCCCCGCCCCCGCCCGTGACGATCGCGGTCTTGCCCTCGAGGAGCCCCATGCGGCGAGCCTATGGCCCCGGGTAGGTTCCTCCCATGAGTGATCGCGCCACCATCGTCGACGACGACCACGCCGTCACCGTTCGTGCCACCGCCCGCGACGGCACGCTCCTCGTCCCCGCCGAGGACGTCGCGCGCGCCACCGGCTGGGCACTGAAGCCAGAGGGGTTGTGCCGCGACGACGTCTGCGTCCCCGTCCCCGACCACGCCGCGCTCGTCGTCGACGGGTCGATCGACGTGCGTGGCCTCGCGGCCGCGCTGCGGCGGCCCGTCGCGGTCGAGCCCGACGCCAGCCTGGCCGTGCTGGGCGAGGCCACGAGGACGGTCAGCACCCGCCTCGCCGCGCTCGAAGCCCCGCCGTTCACGCTCCCCGACCTCGACGGGCGTCCGGTCTCCCTCGACGACTTCGCCGGCCGGAAGCGCCTGCTGATCGCGTGGGCGTCGTGGTGAGGGTGCCGCTGGGACCTGCCCGTGTGGCAGGCGCTGCACGAGGAGCTGGCCGCGACCGGGCTCGTGATGCTGGCCGTGGCCCTGGACGAGGACCCCGACGCCGTGCGCCAATGGGCGCGCGACGAGTCCCCCGTCCCGCTCACCTATCCGGTCTTGGTCGACCGCGACCATGTCGTCGCTGAGCGGTACGGGATCCTGAACATCCCGACCACGGTGTGGATCGACGAGCGGGGCCGCATCGCTCGGCCACCGGCGATCGCGCCCGCCGACGACCGGTTCCGAGACTTCACCCAGATCGACTCGGGGGTGCACCACGCCGACCTCCGTCGATGGGTGCTCGAGGACGTCGCGCCGCTGAGCGACGCCGAGGTCAACGAGCGGCAGCTGCTCCCGGACGACGACGTGCAGCAGGCTCGGGTCGAGCGACGCCTCGCCGTGCACCTGCTGCGGAGGGGTGAGCGCGCGGCGGCGGAGCGGCACCTGGCCACGGCGATGGCCCTGGCGCCCGCCGACTGGACCATCCACCGCGGCTCGATGCCGCTGCGCGGCGAGGACCCCTTCGGGCAGGCTTTCTTCGACTTCTACCAGCAGTGGGAGGCGGCCGGGCGGCCGGGCTACGGGCCGTGAACGCCGAGGTCGTCGCGACCGGCATCCGGTTCCCCGAGGGCCCGGCCTGGTGCCCCGACCCGGCCGGCGGCGCCGGCACCCTCGTGGTCACGAGCGTCGCCGACGGCACGCTCGAGCGCGTCGACGTCACGGACGGACGGGTCGAGCGCATCGCGAGCCTGGGCGGCGGCGCCAACGCGGCCGCGGCCTGCCGCGACGGCGGCTTCCTCGTCACCCAGAACGGCGGGATCGACTTCGCCAGCACCCACCTCTACGAGGACCCGCCGCCGTTCCGCCCGGTGACCCCCGGGATCCAGCGCGTCGCCCCCGACGGCACCGTCACCTACCTCCTCGACGACGGGTTCCGAGCGCCGAACGACCTCGTGGTCGCCGACGACGACACCGTCTGGTTCACCGACCCGCCGCCGTACCCGCCTCCGACGGATCCGGTCGGGCGGGTGCACACCATTCGACGTGACGGGACGAGCGCGGTGGTCGCCACCGGCTTCCTGTACTGCAACGGGATCGCGCTCGAGCCGGACGGCACGACCGTGGTGGTCGAGGCCCGGGGTCTGCTGCGCCTGACGCCCGATGGGGGCCGGGAGTGGATCGTCGAGCGGCTGGCGGGCGGCGATGGCGACGGGCTCTGCGTCGACGAGGAGGGGCGCTTCTACGTCGCCAACACCGCCGCGCACGGGGTGCGAGTGCTCGAGCCGGACGGGACCGACGTGGAGTTCCTCGGCATCCCGGGCACAGGCGTGACCACCAACTGCTGCTTCGGCGGCGCCGATCGGCGCACCCTCTTCGCCACCGACGGTCTGCCCGGCCACGTCGTCGCCTGGGAGGGCCTGCCGACGCCCGGCCTGCCGGTGCGGCCCTGGTCCGGCCCCTGATACGTTCGACCCGGCGAGCCGAAGTACCGAGGAGGCACGCGCATGCGAGCAGCGATCTTCGTGGAGCCGAACGGCGACCTCGTCGTCGAGGACGTGACGCCGACCGACCCCGGACCCCGAGACGTCGTGGTCCAGGTCACGGCCAGCGGCGTCTGCCACTCCGACCTGTCGGTGATCAACGGCACGCTGCCGATGCCGCCCCCGGCGATCCTGGGCCACGAGGGAACGGGCGTCGTCGAGTCCGTCGGCTCCGAGGTGTCCCGGGTGAAGAAGGGCGACCGGGTGATCGGCTCGTTCATCCCCGCCTGCGGCGTGTGCTGGTTCTGTCGCAACCAGCAGACCAACCTCTGCGAGCAGACCTACGCCGTCATGGCCCCTCAACGCGCCACGCGTGGCGACGGCTCGCCGCTCATGACCATGACGGGGCTCGGCACCTTCTCGGACGTCATGACCTGCAACGAGATCTCGCTCGTCAAGGTGGACACCGACCTCCCCGACGAAGAGCTCGCCCTCATCGGCTGCGGGGTGACCACCGGGGTGGGCGCGGCCCTCAACACGGCCAAGGTCATCCCGGGGTCGACGGTCGCGGTCGTCGGCTGCGGCGGCGTCGGCCAGGCCGTCATCCAAGGGGCGAGCATCGCGGGAGCGGCGCGGATCATCGCCGTCGACCCTGTCGAGCTGAAGCGCGCGACCGCCCTGGAGCTCGGCGCGACCGACACCGTCGACCCGTCGGCCGGCAACCCGGTGGCGCAGGTCCAGGAGCTGACGGGCGGACGCGGCGCCGACTACGCCTTCGAGGTCATCGGGAACCCGGCGACGGTCCTGCAGGCCTTCGACATGACCAGGGCCGGCGGGGCCTGCGTCGTGGTCGGCGTGCCCCGCTTCGACCAGACCATCGACCTGCCGACCATGCCGCTCATCCTCCAGGAGAAGCGGGTCCTCGGCACCGTCTACGGATCGGCCCAGGTGAACCGGGACTTCCCCCGACTCATCGGGCTCGTCGAGCAGGGCAGGCTCGACCTCGGGCACATGGTCTCGCGGCGCATGAAGCTCGACGAGATCAACGACGCCCTGCGGGCCATGCAGGCGGGCGAGGTGATCCGCAGCGTCATCACCTGACGCTGCGGGCGCCGCTCAGCGCGTCTCGATGCCGACGAACCCCTCGGCCAGGCGGCCCTCGGGCCACCCGGCGAGCTTGGCCAGCGCGGTCTGCCAGCCCCGCAGGAGCGGCTCCAAGCGGTCCGGGTCCGGGTGCTGGCTGACGTGGCAGCGGAGCGCCTCGAGCTTGCGGTCGAAGGCGTCGGTCACGTCCACGAAGCGATCCGGCGTGTTCGCCGCCATGAGCCACAGCTCGTCGACCGACCACGGCTCGAGCCCCTCCTCGTCGAGCAGCTCGGGGTGCGCGAACGGGTTGCGGGCGTCGGGGTAGACGGCGCAGAGGGCCGCCTCCCCGGCCGCGAGGTGGTCCGGGTGGCTGGCGTAGATCCGCTGGTAGTTGCGGTCCGGTGACTGCGAGAGGACCCGCTGCGGCCGGACCTGGCGGATGACCCGGCTCAGGTCGCGGCGCAGGTCGAGCGTCGGCTCGAGCCGGCCGTCGGGGTAGCCGACGAACACGAGGTCTCGCACGCCGACGACCTTCGCCGCCGCCGTCTGCTCGGCCCGGCGGATCTCCGCCATCTCGGCGCGCGAGACGCTGCGGTCGAAGCCACCGGCAGCGCCGTCGGTCACGATGCAGTAGGTGACGTCCATGCCCGCGTCGGTCCAGACCGCGGCGCTGCCAGCCGCCCCGAAGTCGACGTCGTCGGGGTGCGCGGTGATGATGAGGACCCGCTCGACCGAGTCATCCGAGGTCACGAGTCGACCCTAGCCCGGGGGTTCGCGTCGGCCCGCGCCGGTCCCGTGGACGGCGGCGCGCGGGCGGCATCGGGTGCTGTCCGCGGCCTGACCGCCCGCGCCACCGAGTCCTCCGATGTCCTGCTCGCGGGTGGGGCGACGCCGTCCCTCAGAACACCGGGTTCCCGTACATCTCGCCGAGCGGGTCGCTGATGAGCTCGATGCGCGCCCCGTCGGGGTCCCGGAAGTAGAGGGATGAGGAGATGCACTCGGTCGCCACGCCGGCGGCCTCGAGCCGGCTTCGCTGCTCGGCCCAGCGCTCGGGTGGCACCGAGATCGCCAGGTGGTGCAGCCCGCCGAGCACCTCGGCGTAGGGACCGAGGTCCAGCCCCGGGAAGTCGAAGAAGGCCAGCGCGTTGCCGTTGCCGATGTCGAAGAAGAAGTGGGTCGAGCCCGCGTAATCGCGGTTCTCGAACAGCTCCGTCAGCGGGAAGCCCAGGGTCTCCTGGTAGAAGCGGATGGTTCGCTCCACGTCGTGGCTCAGCAGGGCCACGTGATGCACGCCCCGAGCGCTCGTCGCCGGCCGCTCCCCCCGCGGACGCAGGTACCGTTGCCGCAGGTCCTGCCATTCCTGCTCCCGCGCGCCTCGGGACACCGCGGCCTCGCTCATGCCGGTCTCCGCGCCGTCAGCTCCCTCGCGTTGTCGCGCAGGACGAGGCGGCGGGCGTCGTCGTCGAGCTCCTTGAGCTCGGCGACGTAGTCGAGCGGCCGGGGCATGCCCTCGATGTGGGGCCAGTCGGACCCGAAGATCACCCGATCGGCGCCCATGAGCTCGACGACCTGGACCGGGTCGTCCTCCCAGAACGGGTTGATCCAGATGTGGCGTCGGAAGGTCTCGGCCGGGTCCTCGCCGAAGTAGCCCGGCATCTTCCGGGCCGTCGACTCCAGCTTCTTGAAGAGGTCGGGCAAGAACTCGGAGCCGTTCTCGACCGAGGCGACCCGCAGGTTCGGGAAGCGGTCGAAGAGCCGGTCGAAGACGAGCGTCAGCAGGAAGTCGTACGCGGCCCGCTCGATCGCGAGCATCTTCACCGAGGGACGGCCCGCGCCCTCGAACGTGGCGGCGAAGCCGTCCTTGGCGTAGCCCTGGGACGAGTACCCGCTGTCGCCGGCGTGGACGACGACGGTGATGCCCGCCTCGCTCGCCCGAGCCCAGAACGGGTCGAACGTCGGATCGGTGGGCGGCCGCGGCCCGGTGGTAGTCGTCGGCGCCGCCGGCCTGAGCACCACCGTGCGAGCGTCGCGGTCGAGCGCCCACTCCAGTTCCCGGACGGCCCAGTCCACGTCGCAGAGGGACAGGTAGGGCGCGGCGTAGATGCGGTCGTGGTAGTTGCAGCCCCAGTCTTCGTCGAGCCACCGATTGAAGGCGGTGAAGGTCAGCGTGACCGCCTCGGGGTCGTCCTTCAGCAGCTCCTCGTAGAGGATCCCGAGGGTCGGGAACAGCCAGACCGATTCGAGGCCGAACTCGTCGAGGGTCCGCACCCGCGCGTCGCGGTCGCGGTACTCGGGGCGGATCGGCTCCCGAGCCCGGAGGAGCTCGAGCGGCGACTTGGCGTCGGGGTTCCCGCGGAAGTAGTCGTGCAGGGCACCGGCCTTCGCGATCGGGTCGAAGGTCGGGTTGACGACCGCGTGGCTGACCCGGCCGCCGACGACGTGGTAGCGACGTCCGTCGACCTCGGCCCACTGCACACACCGCGGGCCCAGTCGCGGATCCAGATGGCGGGTGAAGGCATCGATCGCCTCGTAGTAGTGGTTGTCGGCGTCGAAGACGAGGTAGTCGAGGTCCACGGCCGCCAGCGTAGAGCCCGAGCTGACGTCGCGGATCGGCGGCGAGCGCGCGCTGCCCGCCCGCCTGAGGTCAGGACTGGGCCTGCTTGAGCAGCTGGCTCCGACGACGGGCCCGGAGCCGATCGAGCTGCTGGAAGCTGAGCGGGTGACCCGGCAGCGGACTCGACTCGAGCGGTCGGAGACCGTCTAGGACGATCGTGAGGTAGCGCTCGCGGAGAACCTGGTCGACGCCAGCGAGGGCGGCAGCATGCGCGATCCCGGCGAACAGCATGGCCATGTCCGCCGGCCCGATGTCCGAGCGCACGGTCCCGTCGTTCTGGGCGCGCTCGACGAGCTCGGCGACCGCCTGGCGGAGCGCGACTTTGACCTCGCGTGTGCTCGTCGGCAGGTCTGCCGTCAGCGCCATCTCCTCGGCCAGGATCCGGTGGCGCGCCTGAAAGTCAGCCATCGTCGTGACGAAGCGGGTGAACGCGCGACCCGCATCAGGATCGGACAGCGCGGCTCTGGTCGCCTCGAGGAGCTGCTCGCACACGCTCTCCAGCACGGCTGCGATCAGCCCTTCCTTCGTCGTGAAGTGTCGGCAGACGGTGCCGACGCCGACCCCAGCGCGCTGCGCGATCTCTTCAACCTGCACCTTGAGCCCTCGCTCAGCGAGGAGCTCGGCGGCGGCCTCGAGCACCCGCTGACGGTTGCGCACGCCGTCGGCGCGCATGGGTCGGGTCGACACACTCACCGCGGGGCTCCTCCGGGAGGCGGCTTGACAGACGGAACCGTAGTTCCGTATCGTGGTCTGAAACGGTAGCATGCTTCCGATTAGCCGTCGATCCCTGCTGAGAGCGCGAGTGGTTCTCCTCCATGACTGACGAGCCGGCGCGCGTGGAGAGCGAGCTTCGGCTGTACGAGCGGCGCTGGTGGACGCTCGCCGTGCTCTGCCTGAGCATCGTGATCATCTTCGTCGGGAACTCGAGCCTCAACGTGGCGATCCCGACCCTGTCCCGGGTGCTGCACGCCACGAACTCCGAGCTGCAGTGGGTCGTGGCCGTCTACTCGCTGGTCTTCGCCGGGCTCCTCTTCTCGGCCGGGGCGCTCGGTGACCGCTTCGGTCGAAAGGGCGCCCTGCAAGCCGGCCTCGTCTTGTTCCTCGTCGCCGCGGCGCTGGCCTCGGAGTCGACGGTCATGTGGCAGCTCATCGCTTGTCGAGCCCTCATGGGCGCCGCCGCGGCCTTCATCATGCCGTCGACGTTGTCCATCCTGATCAATGTGTTCCCTCCCGAGGAGCGCACGAAGGCGATCGCGATCTGGGCCAGCTTCACCGGAGCGGCCGGCGCGATCGGGCCGGTCGGGAGCGGCATCCTCCTCGGACACTTCTGGTACGGGTCGATCTTCTTGATCAACGTCCCGATCGTCGCGCTCGCGCTGATCAGCGGCCGGTTCCTGATCCCGAAGTCGCGGGACCCCGAGCAGGCGCGTTTCGATCCCCTCGGCGCCTTGCTCTCGATCGTCGGGATCGGGGCCGTCGTCTACGCCCTGATCGAGGCGCCGAACAGCGGATGGCTGGCCACCTCGACCGTGGCCGCCTTCGCGTCGGGCGCCGTCGCCCTCGCTCTCTTCGTGGTGTGGGAGCGTCGGGTGGCCGACCCCATGCTCGACATGACCTATTTCCGGAACGCCGCCTTCAGCACCGGGACCAGCGGGATGATCCTGCTGTTCCTCGCCATGTTCGGCGTCATCTTCCTCCTCACCCAGTACTTCCAGCTGGTCCTCGGATACTCACCGCTCGGGGCCGCGTTGCGCCTCCTGCCGATGGCGCCGATCATGCTGATCGTCGCTCCCCTGACGCCGCGGCTCTCGGCCCGCGTCGGCGTCAACCGGACGGTCGCCTCCGGGATGGCGCTCATCGCGGTCGGGTTCCTGCTCTTCCACGGCTTGACCGTGCACACCGCGTACCTCTACGTGCTCGGGTGTCTCGTGCTGCTCGTGGGCGGCATCAGCCTGGCG
Source organism: Acidimicrobiia bacterium (assembly GCA_035948415.1). NCBI lineage: Bacteria > Bacillati > Actinomycetota > Acidimicrobiia > Acidimicrobiia bacterium. The sequence goes on from DASZJD010000084.1 coordinate 57,481, forward strand.
ATGGCGCCGATGACGGCGTCGATCATGTCCGCGGTCCCCCTCCGCCGCGCCGGAGCGGGCTCCGCGACGAACGACGCCACACGGGAGCTCGGTGCTGCCCTCGGCATCGCCGTGCTGGGCAGCGTGGCCGCTTCCCGCTACGGGAGCAGCCTCGGTCCCTTCGTCGGCAGGCTCGCGGCGTCGGCGCGCAGCACCGCCCGCGGCTCCCTCGCCGGCGCGCTCCATGTTGCCTCCGGCCTGGCGCCAGCGGCGCGGCGGGCGCTGGAGCTGGGCGCCAAGCACGCCTTCGTCGACGGATTGCGGTTGTCGGCTCTGTTCGGCGCGGCGCTCGCCGTCGCCTCGGCCGTCATCGTGATTCGCTACCTGCCCCGGGTGCTCGCCCACCAAGGCGCGGCTCGAGGCCCGATCGAGGCGGCTGAGGACGCCGCCGAGCTCGGGCTCGCCGGCACGCTCCCGGTGTTCGCCGACGAGCCCGCCGCACCGTCCGGCGCCAGGTCGGGAGCGGCTTCGGACTAGGAGCAGCCGCTCGTCGCGCCGCAGCTCGGGCACGTGTGACACGAGCCCGCCCGCTGCATGATGTCCCCACACACGTAGCAGAGCACCACCTCGGCTTCGCGTGTCGTCGGGGCGTCCTCGACCGCCGCCGCGGCATCCGCCGTCGGCAGCCCCGCCGACGGGGCGCGGTCCTCCGGCGGCAGCAGATCGAGGCCGGGCTCGTTCCGGATCGCGGCCTCCTCGACACCGGGGAGCGTCGGCTGCTGGCGCTCGTGGATGGTGAAGATGCCGAGGTCCGTCCGCTCCTCGGTCGTGAGGTACTCGACCGCGAGGCGACGGAAGATGTAGTCGACGAGGCTGGTCGCGAAGCGGATGTCGGGATCGTCGGTCATCCCCGCGGGCTCGAAGCGCATGTTCGTGAACTTCTCGACGAACGCGCGCAGCGGAACCCCGTACTGCAGTCCGAGGCTGACCGAGATCGCGAACGCGTCCATGATCCCGGACAGCGTCGACCCTTGCTTGGCGACCTTCAGGAACACCTCGCCGGGCCGGCCGTCCTCGAACTCCCCGACGGTCGCGTACCCGTGACAGTCGGCGACCCGGAACGAGAACGTCTTCGACGTCCGGGTGCGGGGCAGCTTCTGACGGACCGGCTGCTGGACGATCACGGTCTCGACGATCCGCTCGACCTGCTGGGCGAGCCCGTTCTCCACCGAGTCGGTCGCGGCGCCGGCCTTCTTCTGCGTTGCGAGGGGCTGCGCGACCTTGCAGTTGTCGCGGTACAGCGCGACCGCCTTCAGGCCGAGCTTCCACGCGTCCAGGTACAGCTGGCCGATCTCCTCGACCGTCGTCTCCTCGGGGACGTTGGCGGTCTTCGAGATCGCGCCGCTGATGAACGGCTGCACCGCCGACATCATCTTCACGTGACCCATGTAGTGGATCGTGTTGTCACCCATCGAGCAGGCGAAGACGGGCAGATGCTCGTCCTTGAAGTCGGGCGCGCCGAGGATCGTCTTCTGCTCCTCGATGTGCTCGACGACGTTTTGGACCTGCTCGTCCGAGTAGCCGAGCTTGCTGAGCGCCCGCGGGATCGTCTGGTTGACGATCAGCATCGTCCCGCCGCCGACCAGCTTCTTCGCCTTCGTCAGCGCCAGGTCGGGCTCGATACCCGTCGTGTCGCAGTCGAGGGCCAGCCCGATCGTGCCCGTGGGGGCCAGGACGGTCGCCTGCGAGTTGCGAACACCGTGGATCTCCGCGGTGTCGACCGCCTCGTCCCAGGACCGCTGCGCGGCGCTGAGCAGGCTCGGCGGGACACTCTCCTCGTCGATCTTGGCAACCTCGGCCCGGTGCATCCGAAGCACGTTCAGCATCGGGTCCCGGTTGTCGGCGAAGCCGGCGAACGGCCCCATCCGCCCCGCGGTCCGGGCGCTCGTCGTGTAGGCGTGGCCGGTCATCAGCGCGGTGATCGCCGCCGCCCAGGCTCGACCCTGATCCGAGTTGTACGGGAGGCCTTGGGCCATGAGCAGCGCCCCGAGGTTCGCGTAGCCGAGTCCGAGCTGCCGGAACCGGCGGCTCGTGTCGGCGATCTTCTCGGTCGGGTACTCGGCGTTGCCGACCAGGATCTCCTGCGCCGTGAACACCACCTCGACCGTGTGCTCGAACGCCTCGGTGTCGAAAGTCCCATCGTCGTTCAGGTACTTCAGGAGGTTGATGCTCGCGAGGTTGCACGCCGAGTTGTCGAGGTGCATGTACTCGGAGCAGTTGCGAACCACGATGCCGTTGACGACGTAGCTGTGGTTCCGCGGCTCGCACAGGTTGTAGGTCAGCTCGACCCCGTCGTCGCAGCGCTCGACGAGCCGGACGTCCTCGTCGGTGACGTAGCGCCGGTGCTCGACGACGCACCGGGCCAGCGCGGCGGACTTCGACGGGATCGAGAACCCGATCGCGTCGGCAAAGCGGGCGATGGACCGACTCGAGATGCGCAGGTCGAACGTCGGCCCCGTTGCGTACTCGACCTCGGTGCCGTCCTTGCGCTGATACCGGAACGCGGTTTCGGCGGAGCGTTTCGTCTGATACATGCGGGAGAAGATCCCGAACCCGGTGAGGAGACGCTGGACGCCTCGCAGGAGCTCGTCGGAGG
>DASZJD010000085.1 GCA_035948415.1 Acidimicrobiia bacterium
AGCCCGCCGATCGCGACCGCGAGGTAGAGGCCGGCCGCAAGGTCGAGCGCGCCTTCGTCCTTGCCCCGCAGGCCGGCGTCGATGCCGTGCTTGACGAGCGTCGGCCCGGCCAGCAGGCAGGCGGTCCACAGCATGATGAGCACGGTCGCGAACGCGATGCGCCGGTGGTATTTGTCGAGCAGCCGCCACAGGCGGCGCACCAGGTGCTTGGCGTCCTCGCGGGTGAGGAGCTCCTCGTCGCTGGCGAAGGCCTCGAGGCGGGCGTCGCTCGCCATCAGTCGGCTGCTCCCGCGACCGGCGCCGCCGCCCCCGCCTGCGCGAGCACGTGGCGGTAGCGGTCGGAGTTGACGAGCAGGTCGTCGTGGGTGCCCTCGGCGACGATGCGACCCTCGTCGAGGAGCACCACCCGGTCGGCGAGGGCGATCGTCGCGGCCCGGTGGGCGATGATCAGCGTGGTCCGGTCGCGCATGACCTCGCGCAGCGCGGCGCGGATCTCGTGCTCCTTCGTCGGGTCGACCGACGAGGTGGCGTCGTCGAGGATCAGCACCCGCGGGTCGGCCAGGACCGCTCGGGCGATGGCGACGCGTTGGCGCTGCCCGCCCGACAGGGAGTAGCCGTGCTCACCGATGAGCGTGTCGTAGCCGTCGGGGAGCCGCTCGACGAACTCGTCCGCGCCGGCGAGCCGGGCCGCCTCGCGCACGGCGTCCATCGAGGCGTCGGGCTCGGCGAAGGCGATGTTCTCGGCCACGCTGTCGGTGAACAGGAACGTGTCCTCGAACACGATCCCGATGGCGCGGCGGAGCTCGCGCAGTCGCAGCTGCCGGATGTCGACGCCGTCGAGGAGGATCCGCCCGGCGTCGACGTCGTAGAAGCGGGGCAGCAGCCGAGCCACGGTCGTCTTGCCGCTCGCGGTCGGGCCGACGACGGCGACGGCCTCACCCGGGTGGATGACGAGGTCGAGGCCGCTCAGGACCGGCGGGCCGGCGCCGTAGGCGAAGCGGACGCCCTCGAAGCGCACCTCGCCGCCGCCGGCGGGCAGCGGCGTCGGGTGGGGCGGGTCGGCGACGGCGGCGTCGGTGACGAGCAGCTCGTTGATGCGCCCCGCCGCGGCCGAGGAGCGGGCGGCCTGGGCGATGAGCATCCCCACCAGCCGCAGCGGCCAGAGCAGGTAGAGAATGTAGGCGTTGAAGGCGATGAGGGCGCCGATCTGCAGCTGGCCCTGCAGGACCAGGTGGCCCCCGTAGCCGAGGATGATCACGAGGGCGAGGGCGGGGAGGAAGTCGACGAGGGGCAGGAAGTTCGCCCGCAGCTTGGCGGCGGCGAGGGCCCGGTCGAGCACCTGGTCGGCCTCCACGCGCAGCTGCTCCTCCTGGCGGCGCTCGGTGCCGAAGCCCTTCACGACCCGGATCCCGGCGACGCTCTCCTCGACCACGCCCGAGTAGTCGCCCAGCTCCTGCTGCAGCTGGAGCGAGACGGGGTGGAGCCGGTGCGAGAACCGGGCCGCGGCCAGGCTGAGCAGGGGCAGGGCACCGAGGGCGAGCAGCGCCAGCGCCACGCTGTGGATGACCATCACGACGATCACGCCCGCGAACAGGAACGTCGTCGCGACGGTCAGCGGGATGAGGACGACGACGAGGTTGACCTGCTGGATGTCGCTGTTGGCGCGGGCCATGAGCTGGCCGGTCTGGGCCCGGTCGTGGAACGCGAAGTGCAGCTGCTGCAGGTGCGCGAAGAGACGCTCGCGCAGGTCGGTCTCGACCCGGTACGAGATCCGGAACGCGGTGTAGCGGCGGAGCGCGGTTCCGATCGCCTGCACCACGCCGATGACCGCGATGCTCAGCGAGTAGACGAGGATCTTGTGGCCGTCGTGGCCGAGGATGCCCTGGTCGACGGCGGCGGCGGCGAGGAGCGGCACCGCCAGCTTGGCCCCGGTCCACAGGCCGCCGGCGAGGATCCCGGCGACGAGCCAGCGCCGCTGGGTGTTGAGCGCCGAGCGCATGAGCCGCCACCCGGCTCGCCGCGACTCGTGCTCCTGGTCCAACCGTCAGCTCCTGGCGCCGCGACCGTGCCCGGCGCGCCGCCGCTCGGGCCGTTCCCGGAGGCTACCAGGGGCCCTCTCGAGCGCCCGGGGAGATCCGCGTCGCGCCGCGCGCGCCGTCAGCTCGGCTCGGCGCGCTCGCCGTACAGCTCCGCGAGCATCTCGACGAGCGCGTCGCGCTCGCGCGCGGGGTCGCCCACGAACGCTCCGGCGCGCAGGCCTCGGGCCCGCAGGTCGGCGACGAGGGCGCCCACACGAGGCGCGCTGCGCCCGAGGACGACCACGACCGGCTCGTCGTCGCTCACCGGGAGACCCGGACGTACTCGCCGCGGAAGAAGACGAGCGGGCCGGCGTGCTGGCTCACACCGAGGTCGAGGACTCGACCGACCACGATGATGTGGTCGCCGCCGTCGTACTCGGCCCAGAACTCGCAGTCGAGGTAGGCGAGGACGTCGTGGAGGACGGGCGAGCCCCCGACCCCGAGGTGCCAGTCGGTCTGCCCGAAGCGGTCGGCGCCCTTCGTGGCGAACAGCCGGCTCAGCTCCTCCTGGTGCTCGCCGAGAATGTTGACCGCGAAGCGCCGGGCCCGCTCGATCCGGGGCCAGGTGGTCGAGGTGCGGGCCACGCAGAACAGCACCAGCGGCGGGTCGAGCGACACCGACGTGAACGCGTTCGCGGCCACGCCCGCGGGCTCGCCGCCGTCCATCGCGGTGATGATCGTGACGCCGGTGGCGAACTGCCCGAGGACGGTTCGGAAGTCCTCGCCGCCGGGACGGAGGACGTCGTCCGCGGCGGCGTCCTCGACCATCGCTAGTGCGACGCGACGGGGAGCCGCATGCCCTCCCGGGCTGCGATCACCTCGAGCCCACCGCCCTTCGCCGCCAGGTCGCGCGCGGAGTCGAGCATCCGGTCGAGGTCGTCGTCGGTGTGCGTCGGGCAGTGATGGAAGAGCACGAGCAGGCGGGCTCCGGACTCCTGGGCGACCCGCACCGCGTAGTCGACGGTGCAGTGCCCGAAGTGCCGCTTCACCGCGAACTCCGGTGCGGTGTGCTGCGAGTCGTGGATGAGGACGTCGACGCCGTCGCAGAGCTCGAGCACGCCCTCGGGGACGTGGTCGTCCTGCGCCGGGCGGGTCGAGCAGCCCTGCCCGTGGTCGGAGATGTACGTGACCGCCGCGCCCTCGAGCTCGACCCGGTAGCCGAGGGTCGGGTCGGTGTGGCGGACCCACCGCGACCGGACCTTGGCGCCGTTCACCCCGAAGTCGTCCGACGCGGTGTCGTAGAACGTCACCCGGCCGCCCATGTCGGCCGGCGTGATGGGGAAGTACGGCGGGCGCATCACGTCGGCGAACACGGGCCCGAGCCCGCCCGGCTGCTGCGGCCCGTGCACGTCGAGCTCGGCGTCGGGCCGGAAGGCGGGAGTGAAGAACGGCAGGCCGATGATGTGGTCCCAGTGGAGGTGGGTGAGGAGCGCGGTGGCGAGGTACTGGTGGCTGCGGTTGGCCTCGAGCTCGGCGGCGGCCCGCGCCGTCACCGCCTCGCCGTACTCCCGGAGGCCGGTCCCGAGGTCGAAGATCAGGGGCCGGTGGCCCTCGGCCTCCAGGGACACGCAGGACGTGTTGCCCCCGTAGCGGGCGTAGCGGGCCCCGTCGCAGGGAGTCGAGCCCCGGACGCCCCAGAAGGTGACGGTGACACCCCCCGACATCGCCGTCGACCATACCCCGGTCGGCGCTCGAGCATGTCCGCCCAGCCCCGGCCGCAGGGGCGGGGAGTCGACGGTCGAGCGGCGCCTCAGGCGGTGTCGGGGCCCTCGGCGCGGACGGCCTCGACGTGGACGAGGGCGTCGCGGAGCTGGTCGATCCACTCGGCCTGGTGCTGACGCACCAGCCGCACGCACCAGGCCAGGGCCTCGGAGCGGCTCCGGGCCACGCCGGCGTCGACGAGGGTGTCGAGGACGCGACGCTCCCGCATGCGCAGCCGGGTCATGACCGGCACGCTGAGGTTCGTGAACGCGACCTCGTCCTCCCCGCAGCGGGCGGCCCACGCCACCTTGCGCCCGAACCGGGCCTCGGCCTCGTCGGCGATGCGCATGCGGGCCTGGCGGGTGTCCTCGCGGTGGCCCTCGATGCGGGCCCGGCGAGCGGCCCGGCGGGCGTCGTCGTCGGCGTCGGCGCCCACCTCGGGCTCGGGCAGCGAGCCCGTCACGACGATCTCGTCCCGGTCCGCCGTCACCTCGGGGGGGCCCGTGAACCAGCCCTCGGGGACTCGACCGGCGAACCACCCGGCCAGCTTGCCTTGCGTCATGACAATTACATTATTACATCGCTACCCGGACTGCAACCGGCGGCGGAGGGCGGCGGCGACCGCGGCCATCTCGGCCTCGCTCTCGTAGCGGCCGCGGGGCCAGAAGAAGCCCCGCAGCCCGTCCTTCGGCCGGCGGGGCACGACGTGGAAGTGGAGGTGGGGGACGCTCTGGCTCACGACGTTGTTGGCGGCGACGAAGGTGCCGACGGCCCCGACCGCGCCCGGCAGGGCGGCGGCGACGCGCTGGACGGCGCCGAAGTATGGGGCCAGCTGCGCCGCGGGCAGGTCGGTGAGGGTCGCGACGTGGTCGCGGGGCACCACGAGGGTGTGGCCGGGGAAGAGGGGCCGGTGATCGAGGAACGCCACCACGAGGGGCTCGTCGAGCACCACGTGGGCGTGGGCCTCGCCGGTGACGACGCGACAGAAGGCGCAGCTCGGGTCGTTCGGGCTCACCCGCCGGCGGGTGACTCGTACGGGCGACGCCGGGGCGGCGCGGCCTCCCGTCGGGGCACCAGCACCTTGCGGCGGAACGAGCAGACCTCCTCACCGCGCTGGTTGAAGCCGCGCGTCTCCACGGTGACGACCCCGCGGTCGGGCTTGCTCGCCGACTCCTTGACGTCGAGGACCCGGGTCTCGGCGTAGATCGTGTCGCCGTGGAAGGTGGGCCGCGCGTGCTTCAGCTCCTCGACCTCAAGGTTGGCGATGGCGGCGCCGCTGACGTCGGGGACGCTCATCCCGAGCACCAGCGAATAGACGAGGTTGCCGACGACCACGTTCTTGCCGAACTGCGTCTCGTGCTCCGCGTACCACGCGTCGAGGTGGAGCGGATGGTGGTTCATGGTGATGAGGCAGAAGAGGTGGTCGTCGTACTCGGTGATCGTCTTGCCGGGCCAGTGCTGGTAGACGTCGCCGACGACGAAGTCCTCGAGGTACCGCCCGAACGGCCGGTCGTGAACCGTCATGGGCGGAGCCTAAGCCGGGGCCCGGCGGGTCGGCTCCATCGAGGACCCGCTCGGCGCGGTCCGCTACTCGACCGCGTGGCGGCGGAGCAGGCCGCGGGCGATGACGAGCCGCTGGATCTCGTTCGTGCCCTCCCCGATGATCATGAGCGGGGCGTCGCGGTAGAAGCGCTCGATCGGGAGCTCGGTCGTGTAGCCGACCCCGCCGTGGATGCGCATCGACTCGGTCGCGATCTCGAGGGCGGCTTCGCTCGCGAACAGCTTCGCCATCCCCGCCTCGACGTCGCAGCGATCGCCGGCGTCGCGCCGGTCGGCGGCGCTGAGGGTCAGGAGCCGGGCGGCCTCGAGCTTCGTCGCCATGTCGGCGAGCTTCAGCTGGATGGCCTGGTGCTGGGCGATCGGCTGCCCGAAGGTCTGGCGCTGCTGGGCGTAGCGGATGGCGGCGTCGAAGGCGGCCCGGGCCACGCCGACGGCCCGGGCGGCGATGTTGATCCGGCCGACCTCGAGCCCGCCGAGGATGAAGTGGCGGCCGCGCCCGAGCCCGGCCTCGCCGCCGAGCACGGCATCGGCCGGCACCCGGTGACCGTCGTAGACCATTTCGACGGTCTCGAGGCCCTTGTAGCCGAGCTTGCCGATGGCGCGGCTCACGGTGATCCCGTCGGCGTGCCGGCCGGGCTCCTTCCCGACGAGGAAGCACGTGATTCCCTCGTCGGTGCGCGCCGCCAGCGCCACCAGCCCGGCCCGCTCTCCGTTCGTCACCCACGCCTTCGTGCCGGTGATGACGTACTCGTCGCCGTCGCGCGCGGCCCGGCACGACAGCGCCCCGGTGTCGCTGCCGGCGTCGGGCTCCGAGAGCGACAGCGCGCCGCGCACCTCGCCGCTCGCCAGGGCCGGGAGCCACCGGCGCTGCTGCTCCGGCGTGCCGTTGCCGCTGATGAGGTTCGCCACCATGACGTGGGTGTTCAGGATGCCGGACAGCGACATCCACCCGGCCGCCAGCTCCTCGACGATCCCGACGTAGGTGCGCAGGTCGAGGCCGAGCCCGCCGAACTCGGGCGCGACGGTGACGCCGAAGAGGCCGAGGTCGCGCATCGTCGCCACGAGACCGGCCGGGTACTCGTCGGCGTGCTCGAGCTCGGAGGCCACCGGCAGGACGTCGCGCTCGACGAACCGTCGCACGGTGGCGACGAGCTCGTCGCGCGTCGCCGGGTCGGTGGGCGCGGTCACCCGGGCTCGGTCCCGGACGCGAGGGCCTCGCGCAGCTCGCGGCGGCCGCCGACGCCGAGCTTCTCGTAGGCGCGCTGCAGGTGGTTCTCCACCGTGCGGGCGCTGAGCACCAGCTGCTCGGCGATCTCGCGGCTGGTGAGGTCCTGGGCCGCCAGCTCCGCGACCTCGCGCTCGCGCGGGGTCAGCCCGAAGCCGGGCAGGTCGGGCACGGCGATGAACGGCCGCGCCCCCTCACAGCCGGCGAGCAGCGCGGCCGCGTGGCGGGCGGAGGCCGCGGCCTTCCGACGCAGCGCGGCTCGGGCGTGCAGGGTGGCCGCCGCCGAGGCCGCCTCGGCGGCGAGCAGCGCCGCGCCGAGGGCCTCGAACCGGGCGGCAGCGGCGTCGAGCCCGTCACCGTCCTCGGCGACCAGCGCGCGGACGTGGTCACGCCGCGTCACCACGTACGCGCTGTCACTGGGGGACGCGACCCGCTCGAGCCCGTCCAGGGCCGACGCGGCGTCGCCGAGTCGGGCCAGGTCGTGGATGGCGCCGGCCGCGATCGTGCGGGCGCCGCCGCGCTCGGCCTGCGCCGCCGCCTCCTCCAGGATCTCGCGGGCGCGGGTGCGCTCGCCACGCTGCGCCGCGAGCCAGGCCCGCCCGCGGGCGATCTCGGGGTCGAAGACCCGTACCGGCGTCGGGGGCTCGGCGTCGATCTCGGCGAACGCGGCCTCGGCCCCGTCCAGGTCGCCGGCCAGCGCCCGCGCGCCCGCGAGAGCCCCGAAGCCCCACCGGGCCGACGGGTGCCGCAGCTCGCGGAACACCACGCCGCTCTCCTGACCCCACCGCGCCGCGCTGGCGGCCCGGCCCCGGTGGAGGTCGATGCGGGCGAGGATGGCCGCGAACCAGGCCTGGCCGTGGTGGGCGCCCACGTCGAGGGCGCCCTCGTAGCCGAGCTGGGCCAGCACGGCGGCGTCGGCCATCCGGCCGGCCTCGAGGAGGGCCTGGGCCTCGGCCACGAGGTAGACGCCGGGGGCGCCGAGCTGCACCCGCTCCCCGAGCCGCTCGCGCGCCTCGCGACCTCGACGGGCCAGCGCCGACGCCTCCTCGGTGCGGCCGGCGAGGGCCAGGGCGACGGCGCCGGGGATGGCTCCGTGGGCGTCGGCGAGGTCCGCGCCCTCGGCGAGCAGCGGCTCCAGCAGCTCGAGCGCCTCGTTGAGGCGACCCTCGAAGACGAGGCAGGTGCCGCGCAGCCCCACCAGCCCGTCCCGCAGCGACGGGTCGTCGAGGGCGAGCTCGGCCGCCTGGAGCACCCCCTCCGCCTCGTCGGCGCGCCCGAGGCCACGGAACAGGTTGTCGGCTCGGGCCATCGACAGCTCGGCGCGGCGGCCAGGGTCGATCGCCTCGCGCTCGCCGGCGGCCAGCACGGTCTCGGCCCGCTCGTGGTCGCCGAGCCCGTCGAGTCCCATCCCAAGGACCTGCGCCGCGTCGGCGCCGGCGCCGGCGGCGCGCGCGGCCTCGGCGAGCCGGACGGCCAGGCGGAGGTCCTGAGCCGCCAGGGCCTGACGGGCGGCGGCGCTCAGCAGGTCCGGCCGGCCGCCGCCGCCGGCGTCGACCCGCCACACCGCGATGCGCAGCACGTCCTCCCGGCGACGGGCGCCGCGCCCCTCGACCGCGACCGCGAGCCGACCGAGGAGCTCCTGGCGCCGTCGGCCGGGCAACCCGGCCCGCACCACCTCCGCGTACAGCGGGTGGGCCATGCGCACCTGCCGGCGCTGCCCCTCCGGCTGCACCTCGAGGAGCTCGCGGCGCTCGAGGTCGTCGACGCAGTCGACGCGGGCCAGCTCGAGGAGGTCGTCGAGCGACACCGGCTCGCCGACGGCGACGAGCTCGACCGCCTCGCGCTCGCCGTCCGACAGCCGCCCGAGTCGGAGCCCGACGACCTCGCCGAGACGCGTCGACGGCGACAGCTGGCCGCGGAGCCGCCACAGGCCGCCCACGTCCCGCAGCGCGCCCGCGTCCTGGGCCCCGATGACGAGCTCGCGCAGGAACAGGGCGTTGCCGCCGCTGGCCCGCCAGAGCGCCTGGGCGGTGCCGCCGTCGACGGGGCCGCCGAGGGCGACGGCGACGAGCTCGGCGGCGGCCGTTCCGTCCAGCTCGGCGACGTCGATGCGCTCCAGCAGCTCGTCCTTCCAGAGCGCGGTGACGGCGGCGGGCGGCTCGGGTCCGGCCCGGACGGTGACGACGAGGAAGACGGGCGGGGAGCCGGCGAGCAGGTGCAGCAGCGCCGCCGACCCGTCGTCGAGCTCGTGGGCGTCGTCGACGACGAGGAGCAGCCGCCCCTCGCCGGCGCGGGCCAGGATCGCGTGCGCGGCCTGGCGGAGGGCGTCGGCCTCGCCCTGCGCGCTCCGGAACGCGCGCGGGAGCTGCGGCGCGAACGCCCCGTAGGGGATCGACGCCACGGCCTGGTTGGCGCGCACCACGCCGGTCGACCAGCGCCGCGCCTCGGCCAGCTCGAGGCACTCGGTGGCGAGCCGCGTCTTGCCCACCCCCGCGGGGCCGGAGAGCAGCACCCCGCCGCCGCCGGCGTCCATCGCCGCCGCCACCGCGGCGAGCTCGGCGGTGCGCCCCACCAGGGGCCAGCTGGTCGGCATGGCGGGGTCAGTGTCGCACCGCGGCCCGGGCCCCCCGCGCACGCCGTGGCCGGCCGGAGCGGCGCCGCTACCTTGAGCGTCGCACCCCCGTCGAGGCGGCCAGAGCCGTGACGCACCTGAGCACCCGCAGCCGGCGCCCGCTGGGCCCCGCCCGTCCCCGCCGCGGCCCCGGGGCCGCCCTCGTCGCGGTCGACGGCGCCGGCTCCGGCTGACCGTGCCGGCCCGCAGAGCGAAGCGCCGAGGGACCCTGCGGCTCGTCGGCACCGGCGTGCTCGCCGCCGGGCTCGCGGTCGTCGTCGGGTTCTGGGCCACCGACACCTGGCGCGTCGGCGGGGCCGAACCCCCGACGCTGGCCGGCCGGGCGGTGCAGGTCCCGGTGCACTCGGTGGCGGGGCCACCGTGCCGGTCGCCGCTGACGCCGGACGCGCCGCTGCGGCTCTGGATCGGCGGCGACTCGCTCGCCGGCTCGCTCGGCCCCGCGCTCGGCACGATGGCCGGCAACACCGGCGTCGTGCAGGGGACGTTCGACTCGCGGGTCTCGACCGGGCTCTCGAGCCCCGAGCTCCTGAACTGGCCGCAGCACGCGTCGCAGCAGCTCCCCCACCTCGACCCCGAGGCGACGGTGTTCATCATCGGCGCGAACGACTGGATGGTCCCGCAGGCCCAGCCGACGGACGCCCGCGGTCAGCCGGTGTGGGAGGCCCGCTACGCGCTGCTGGTGGCGCAGATGCTCGACGTGCTGAGCGCGAACAACCGCCCCGTGTACTGGGTGGGCGCGCCGACGATGCGTGACCCCCGGCAGGACGCGGGCGTCCGCCAGGTCAACGAGGTCGCGCGCAGCGTCGTGCAAGCGCGCCCGAACGCCACGTTCGTGGACGCCTACACGCTGTTCGGGGACGGCCAGGGCCGCTACAGCGCCACGCTGCCCGGCCCCACCGGCAAGATCGAGCTCGTGCGCGCCGACGACGGCGTGCACCTGACCGACGCCGGGGCGGCTCGCCTCGCCCGCGTCCTGTTCGCGGCCCTCGACACGCGGTGCCGGCTGACCGGCCAGGCCGTGCCCGACGCCCCGAAGCAAGTCATCGAGGTGCCGGGCGCGACCCAGGCGCCCGTCGGACGGGGGACGAGCCCGGCCCCGACCCGCCCGACGCCCACGACGCCGCCGGCTACTTCGCCGCCGACGACGACGCAGTCGAGACCGCCGGCGTCCACCAGCCCACCGACGTCGGGCGCAACCCCACCCCGTCAGTAGGCTCCGAGCGCATGTCCGAGGCGCTGTCGGCCGCCGCCGCCGCGGTCGACGACGCGGCCGCCATCGTCGACGCCGCCTGCCAGCGGCTCGCGCACGACGCCGGCGGCGAGCGGGGACGGGTGAGCGGGGCCGCGCTCGACCCGTATCAGGTCCTCGCCTACGACCTGGCGCACGCCGCCAGCGCGGTCGCGGCCGCCCGCGTCATGCTCGACTACGGGACCGCGGGCGAGTACGAGGGGCTCCTGGCCCGCCTCTTCATCGCCGACGCGATCGCGGACCTCGCCGCCCGCCTCGTCGGCCGGGAGGCGCTGTGGGGCGTCGAAGCGGACCTGTCGGCCGCGCTCCCGTTCCTCGAGGCCCACCGCTCCCCCGTCTTCGTCGACGCCGTCGCCGCGCACCTCGAGCGGGCGGGCACCGGCCCGGCGCGCCTCGGCGACGAGTTCGACCTCGTGCGTGACACGTTCCACCGCTTCGCCGCCGAGCGCATCCGGCCCGTCGCCGAGCGTGTCCACCGCCAGAACACCGACATCCCCGAGGACGTCATCACCGGGCTGGCCGAGCTCGGCGGGTTCGGCCTGTCGGTCCCCGAGGCCTACGGCGGGTTCGCGGTCGGCGGCGAGCACGACTACCTCGGCATGGTCGTCGCCACCGAGGAGCTGTCCTGGGGATCGCTCGGGGTCGGCGGGTCGCTCATCACCCGACCCGAGATCCTCACCCGGGCGCTCGTGCGCGGCGGCACCGAGGAGCAGAAGCAGCGGTGGCTCCCGCGCATCGCCAGCGGCGAGCTCATGGTCGGGGTGATGGTGACCGAGCCCGACTTCGGCTCCGACGTCGCGCACCTGGCCGTGACCGCCACGCCGGTCGACGGCGGGTACCGGGTCAACGGGGTGAAGACGTGGGCCACGTTCGCCGGGCGCGCCGAGCTGCTGATGCTGCTGGCCCGGACCGACCCCGACCGGGCTGCCGGCCACCGGGGTCTCTCGCTCTTCGTCGTCGACAAGCCCCGCGCCCCCGGTCACGCGTTCAGCTTCACCGGACCCGACGGGCAGGGGCGCATGGAGGGCCGGGCCATCGACACCCTCGGGTATCGGGGGATGCACTCCTTCGAGGTCGCCTTCGACGACTGGTTCGTGCCCGCCGACAACCTGGTCGGCGGCCCCGCGGGCCTGAACCACGGCTTCTACCTGCAGATGGAGGGCTTCGAGAACGGCCGGCTCCAGACCGCGGCGCGGGCGGTCGGGCTCATGGAGGCGGCATTCCAGGCCGGGCTGGCGTACGCGCAGGAGCGGCGCGTGTTCGGCGAGCCCGTGTTCGACTACCAGCTCAGCCGAGCCAAGCTCGCCCGCATGGCCGCGCTCATCCAGGCCGGTCGCCAGTTCTCGTACGCCGTGGCCCGGCGCATGGGCCGCGGCGAGGGGTCGCTCGAGGCGTCGATGGTGAAGGCGTACGTCTGCCGGGCCGCCGAGTGGGTGACCCGGGAGGCCATGCAGCTGCACGGCGGCATGGGCTACGCCGAGGAGTTCCCGGTGTCCCGCTACTTCGTCGACGCCCGGGTGCTGTCGATCTTCGAGGGGGCCGACGAGACGCTGTGCCTGCGGGTGATCGCCCCCCGCCTCGCCGAGCAGGCGCTCGCGGGCGCGCGCTCGGCCTAGCCGGGGCCGAGCTGCCGGAGCTCGGCGCGCGCCTCGAGGTGCTGGTCGAGGCGCTCGTTGATGTGCCGGAGCGAGGCCTCGACCCCGCCCGTCGCGGGCGCCGCGGCCTCGAGGGCGGTCCGGCCGATGCGCCCGCCGGTGCGCTCGAGGTCGGCGATGCGGTAGCGGAGGTCGTGCAGGGCCCGGTGCCGCACGCCCATCGGCAGCTGCGAGGCCTGCAGGAGCTGCGCGTCGATCGCCCGCGCCGCCTCGTCGAGCTCGTCACAGAGCCGGTCGTAGTGCTGGGTGGGCACCCCGCACCGCTGGGCGTCAGCGACGGTGCGGCGGGCCCCGGCGAGGGAGCGGTGCATCCGCCGGTGGAGGTCGGCGGCGACGCTCTGGGACGTCTCCCACCAGCGCGGCACCCCGCCGTCGCGCCGGCGCCGTGACCGCCGTGCGAGCCGAGAGAACGCCATCGCCACTCCGAGACCGACCGTCGCGGCCACGGTATCGCGGCGCCGAGCCGGCGGCGCCGCCCGTCACCCGTCGGGGTGGTGGCGCATCCCGGCCCGCTCGCCCCGAGCCACGAACTTCGTGGCCATCTTGCGGCTGGCCTCGTCGATCATCTCGTCGCCGAACATCACCGCACCGCGGCGGTCGCCGGCGGTGGTTGTCGCGGCCCGGTAGGCCTCGAGGATGTCCCCCGCCCGGTCGAACTGCTCCTGGGTGGGCGTGTACACCTCGTTGATGACCTTCACCTGGTCGGGGTGCAGCGCCCACTTCCCGTCGTACCCGAGGATCCGGGTGCGGTTCGAGTAGTCGCGCAGGCCGTCGAGGTCGCGGATCTTCAGGTACGGGCCGTCGATGACCTGCAGCCCGTTGGCCCGCCCCGCCATGAGGATCTTCGAGAACACGTAGTGGAAGTGGTCCCCGGGGTACTCCGGGATCTGCACCCCGCCGGTCAGCACCGGCATCTCGGTGGACGCGGCGAAGTCGGCGGGCCCGAACACGATGGTCTCGAGGCGGGTCGACGCGCCGCAGATCTCCTCGACGTTGATGAGGCCCCGGGCCGTCTCGATCTGGGGCTCGATCCCGACCCAGCCCTTGCGGCCGGTCGTCTCCTCGATCTGGGTGAGCAGCAGGTCGAGGGCGCGGATCTCCGCCGCCGACTGGACCTTCGGCAGCATCACCTCGTCGAGGCGCTCCGACGCGTTCTCGACCACGTGCACGACGTCGCGGTAGGTCCACCGGGTGTCCCAGGCGTTGACCCGAACACAGAGGACCACGTCGCCCCAGTCCTGCTCGTTGATGGCCTTCACGACGTTGTCGCGCGCCGCCTCCTTCTCCAAGGGCGCGACCGAGTCCTCGAGGTCGAGGAAGACCATGTCGGCGCCGAGCCCCGGCGCCTTCGCGAGCATCTTCGGGCTCGAGCCGGGCACCGAGAGGCACGAGCGGCGGGGCAGGGTTCGAGAGCGCTCGGACATGCGCAAACGGTACCCTCGCCGGCGTGGCGACAGCCGGCCCGACGCTGACGCTGCGCGAGCTCGCCGACGGCGTGTACGCGTGGGTGCAGCCCGGCGGTGAGACCGGTGTGAGCAACGCCGGCGTCGTCGTCGAGGACGACGGGGTCACCGTCATCGACACGCTGATGGTGCGCTCGCAGTGGGAGCCGTTCGCCGCCGCGGTGCGGGCGTTGGGCCGCCCGGTGCGCCGGGTCGTGCTCACGCACGCGCACATCGACCACGTCGGTGGGACGAGGGCCTTCCCCCACGCGGCCGTGTACGCCACCCCGGGGACGAGCGCGCTCTTGGACCAGGCCATGCCGGTCGAGGCCTACAAGGCGTTCATGCCCGCCTTCGACGAGGAGTTCGACGACCTGGCCGAGACCGGGACCCGACCGGTCACCCACGAGGTCGACGGGGCCGCCAACCTCACGGCCCGGGTCGAGCTGCTCCCGGCGTCGGGGCACACGCCGTCCGACCTCTTGGTGCTCGTCGCCGACGCCGACGTGTGCTTCACCGGGGACCTCTGCTTCTTCGGCGTGACGCCGCTCGCCTTCCAGGGCGACCCCGCGGGCTGGGCCGACGTGCTCGACGCCGTGATCGAGCTCGCCGACATCCTCGTGCCGGGCCACGGCCCGGTCGGCGGCGAGGCCGAGGCCCGGGCCCTCCAGGCCTACCTCCGCCACTGCGTCGCGGGGTCCATCCCGCCGGGCCCGTGGGACGGCTGGGCCGAGCGGGCCGAGCGCGACCCGATCAACGTGGAGCGCGCGGCGCTGCTCGCGGCCGGGCGCGACGAGGTGCCGCCGTCGATGCTGCGCGCCACCGGGCAGGCCTGAGCCCCGGGGCCCGCGCCGCCCGGCCCGGGCCGGCTCAGCGCACGTGGGCGCGGAGGAACTCGATCGTGCGTCGCCACGCCGGGTCGGGGTGATCGGGGTCGGGGTCGGTGAAGAACTCGACCGCCGGGCCGAGCGCCCGCAGCTGCTCCTCGAGGGCGTGGACCGCCGCCGCGGCGCGCTCGTCGTCGCCGGCGGCGTGGCCCTGCACCGGCGCGGCCAGCCTCGAGTAGTCGGGCTGGGCCGCCGGCCAGGGGAGGAGCCCGTCGGACAGCACCACGGCCGCGACCGCGTCGGGGCGGAGGGTGGCCAGCCAGAGGGCCAGGCCGCCGCCCATGCCGGAGCCGACGACGCCCACCCGCCGGGAGGTGACGGCGTCGCTCGCGACGAGGTCGTCGACGGCACCCGCCATGTCCTTCGCGGCGCGCTCGACGTTCAGGGCCATGATCAGCGCGCGGGCCTCGTCGGGCTCGGTGGTCGTGGCGCCGCGGTACAGGTCGGGGACCAGCGCCGTGAACCCCTCGTCGGCGAAGCGGTCGGCGACGGCTCGGATCTGGTCGTCCAGGCCCCACCACGCCTGGATCACGACCACCCCGGGCCCCGAGCCGGCGTCGGGGACGGCCCGGTAGCCGGCGCGGCGCGGTCCGTCGCTCGGGACGCTGACGTCGGACCCGGGCATCGCCGCAATCCCCTCGCCGGCGTGGTCGCCCCCGCGCGCAGACGCTACCTTCCTGCCCGGCAGGAGGACCGTGGCGAAGAACCCTGACCCCACGTTGAAGCTCTCGACCAGCCGCGGGGTCACCCGGACGGTCGACGACTGGACCACGATGTTCCACCTCTGCCTGGTGGTGCTGCCCGGGCGGCCGGAGGGCGCGGCGTGGGTCCCGGTGGCGGAGCGGATCTTCGCCACCCTCGGCGACGCCGACTGTCGCTGCGCCTTCGTCGTGACCGGGGGGGAGCTGGTCGCCCGGCGGCTCCTCGGCGAGGTCGAGGGGCGCGTGATGACCTTCGTCGACCCCGAGTCGGCCTTCGTGCGCAGCCTGGGGCTCGAGCGGCTCCCGGCGTTCGTGCACCTGCGCCAGGACACCGCGCTCGTCACCGCCGCCGAGGGCTGGGACCCGCGCGAGTGGCAGCGCGTGGCCCGCGCCGTCGGCGAGGCGATGGCCTGGACCGTCCCCGAGGTGGCCGGCCCCGGCGACCCCCGCCCGACCCCCGGCTGGCCAATTTCGGGCCTCTGACCTGCGACGACGCGGCCCAGTTCCTACGATCCTGGCCTTGGCGGGTGGGGTTGTCTAGGGTGCTGCGAAGCCCGGACGTCATCGTTCACGGATGACGGACGGGCCTCGTTGCAAAGCCGCTGCCCCCGAGCGAGCGAGCCGCCCCGAATGACCCGCCTGCACCGACGCCAGCGTGCTTTGCTCCTGGCTCTCGTCATCGGTGCGGCGGCGGCGTCGACGTTCACGGTCGGCGGGGCCGGGGCGACGCCGCTCAGCGACCAGCAGGCGCAGGCGGCCGCGCTCGAGGCGCAGATCAACGCCAACGCGGTGAAGCTCGACGCGCTGAACGAGCAGGTGAGGGCGGCCCAGTACCAGCTCGACCAGGCCAACGCGACGATCGCCGACGCCACGACGCGCATCGCGGCGGCGAAGGCCCAGGCCGACCGGCTGCAGGCGATGGTCGAGCAGCGGGCCGTCGCCATCTACCAGCGCGCCGCCAACGGCGCCGACTCGGGCCTCTTCAACGTCGACCCGACCGAGCTGGCGAGCAGCCAGAAGTACACCGCCGCCGCCAGCGGCCAGGACAACACCCTCGTCGACCAGCTGAAGGAGGCCCGGACCATCCTCGGCTCCCGCGAGCGGGACGCCGAGCACGCCAAGGCCGCGGCCGAGAGCCAGAAGGCGCAGGTGCAGGCCGCCGAGTCCAGCTTCCAGGCCACGAACAGCCAGTACCAGGGCCTGCTCAGCCAGGTGAAGGGCACCATCGCCACCCTGGTGGCCCAGGACCAGGCCGCCCGGGTGGCCCAGCAGGCTCCGCACGGCGGCGGCGGCAACGGCGGCGGCGGCCCGGCCTTCGACCCGAGCAAGGTCCCGCCGGCCAGCGGCCGGGGCGGCGTGGCGGTGTCGTTCGCGGCGCAGCAGCTCGGCAAGCCGTACTGCTACGCCGGCGCCGGGCCCTCCTGCTACGACTGCTCGGGGCTCACGATGGCGGCCTGGGGCGCCGCCGGCGTGGGCCTGCCCCACAACTCCGAGGCCCAGGCCGGCATGCTCCCCCACGTGCCGCTCGGCGCCATGGCCGCCGGCGACATCGCGTACACGTCGGGCCACGTCGGCATCTACGTCGGCGGCGGGGCGGTCATCCACGCGCCGCACACCGGCGACGTGGTCCGCTACATCGACGCCGGCTACTTCGCGTACGGGCTGCGCCCCTGATCGCGGAGCCGGTCACGCCCGTACCATCGGGGCGTGACCGCGCTCGACCAGCCCCGGCTCACCTCCTTCTCGCACGGCGCCGGCTGCGCGTGCAAGCTGTCGCCGGCCGACCTCCGGGCCGTGCTCGGGCTCGTGCGCCGCACCGGCGCGGCCACCGACCCGGACCTCCTCGTCGGCTACGACACCGCTGACGACGCCGCCGTCTACCGCCTCCGCGACGACCTGGCCCTCGTCCTCACCACCGACTTCTTCACCCCCATCGTCGACGACCCCTACGACTGGGGGCGGATCGCGGCGGCGAACGCCCTCTCCGACGTCTACGCGATGGGCGGCACCCCGCTCCTGGCGCTGAACCTGGTCGCCTGGCCGCGCGAGGGCCTGCCGTTCGAGCTGCTGGCGCGGGTCCTGGACGGCGGCGCCGACGTGGTCGCCGCCGCCGGCGCGCTCGTGGGCGGCGGCCACTCGATCGACGACGCCGAGCCGAAGTTCGGCCTGGCCGTGGTCGGCACCGTCCACCCCGAGCGGGTGCTCACGAACGCCGGCGCCCGGGCCGGGGACGCGGTCGTGCTCACGAAGCCGATCGGGCTCGGCGTCGTGTCCACCGCGGTGAAGCGCGGGGCCGCCCCCGGCCCCCTCGTCGAGACCGCGACCGTGGTCATGACGAGGTTGAACGCCGACGCCCGCGACGCCGCCGCGGCGCTGGGCCCGGCGGTGCACGCCGCCACCGACGTAACCGGCTTCGGGCTGCTCGGGCACCTCCGCGAGCTGCTCGCGGCGTCGGGCCTCGCCGGCGAGGTCGACGCCGGCGCGGTGCCGGTGCTCGACGGGGTTCGGCCCCTCCTCGCCGCCGGCATGGTGGCCGGCGGCACCCAGCGCAACCACGCCTTCGTCACCGAGACCGCGCCGGTCGACTGGGGCCGCCTCCTGCTCGACGAGCAGCTGCTGCTCGCAGACGCCCAGACCTCAGGCGGGCTGCTGGTCGCGGTCGCCGCCGACCGGGCCGGCGACCTCGTGGCCGAGCTCGAGCGTCGGGGCGCGCTGGCCGCCGCCGTCGTCGCCGGCGCGGTCGAGGGCCCGCCGGGCGCGATCCGGGTGGCCTGAGGCCCCAGACCGGGCCGGCTCAGGGGATGACGAGCATGCCGAGCTCGGCCTCGAGCTGGGGTCGGGGCTTGGCTCCGAGCGCGGCCCGCTCGAGGCGCCCGTTGCGGAACAGCCCGATCATCGGGATGCTCTGCACCTCGTACTGGCGGGCGATGGCCGGCTCCTCGTCGATGTTGACCTTCACCACCTTGTAGGAGCCCTCGCGCATCGCCGCGATCTGCTCCACGATCGGCGACACGGCCCGGCAGGGCTGGCACCACGGCGCCCAGAAGTCGACGATCACCGGCAGCTCGGCGCGCAGCACCTCGGCCTCCCACGCCGACGTCGTCACCGGCCGCACCAGCGGCTCCGGCGGCGCCTCGGGCATCGACTCGCTCGGGCGCTCGCCGGCGACGACGGCGTCGAGCCAGGCCTTGGCCGCTTGCACGCTCTCGAGCGCGACGGCGTGGCCCATCGGGTACTCGCCGTAGACGACGGGCACGCCGTGGTCCATGAGGGTGGTTGCGAGGGCGCGCCCGCGCTCGACGGGGATCAGCGGGTCCTCGGTGCCGTGCTGGACCAGCACGGGGATGGAGCGGGCCGCGTCCCAGTCGTACTCGAGGCCCTCCATCTCCGGGAGGTAGCCGCTGAGCGCGAGCACGCCGGCTGGATGCGGTCGGTCGCTGCGACGAAGCCCGAGCGCGACGGCGAGGCCGCCACCCTGGGAGAAGCCACCGACGATCGCCTCGGCGCGCGGCTTGTCGTGCTGCTCGCACACCTCGTCCAGGAGGTCATCGAGGGCCGAGAGGGAGTCGAGGAACGTCACGTCCGTCGTCGGCGCGTCGGTCATGGCGGCGAGGTCGTACCAGGCGAAGCCCGGCGGGGCCGCCACCGGCCCGCGCGGGAGGACGGTGAGGAAGCGCCCCTCGGGGTCGAGGTAAGGGAGGAGCCCGCCGAGGTCGCGCTCGTCCGCGCCGTAGCCGTGCACGAGCAGCAGCACGCGCGCCGCGCTCGGCGGCCCCACCACGTTGTGGACCAGGCTCATCGTCGGCTCCGAATTCGGCGGCCCGTGCAGGGTCGATGATGGCACGCTCGACCATGGACCTGACCATCCCCGACCTGCACGACGACCGCATCGCGCTCCGGCCGCCGGCGCCGAGCGACGTCGGGGCGATCACCGCCGCGGTCCAGGATCCGGACATCCCGCGGTTCACGATGGTGCCCGCCCCCTACACGGCCGCCGACGCGGTGACCTTCGTGGGTCGGACCATGTCGTCGTGGCGGTCGGGACGCGACGCCAGCTTCGTGATCGTCGACCGGGGCACGGGCGCCCTCCTCGGCGCCATCGGGCTCCACGAGATCGACGACGCCGCCGGCAGCGCCCAGGTCGGCTACTGGGTCGACGCCGCCGCCCGTCGGCGCGGGGTGGCGAGCCGGGCGCTGCGCCTCGTGACGGGCTGGGCCCTCGACGAGCTCGGCCTGCGCCGCGTCGTGGCGCTCGTGTTCACGGACAACCCCCGGTCGCGGCGGGTGGTGGAGCGGGTCGGGTTCGTGCTCGAGGCCGGCCCCCCGACCGAGCTCGGCCACCGGCTGGGCCCCCGCTCGGCGTTCGTGTACGCGCTCACGGGCGGGGACGGCGCGCCCCGGTGAC